>JAHFKE010000018.1 GCA_023245515.1 Candidatus Levyibacteriota bacterium | reverse complement strand
TCAGATAAATAAGAACATGTCATTCCTGCGAACGCAGGAATCCACAAGGCACAATAACTTTTCCCTCATAAAATATTTATATAAAGATCTTTCCACTCCTTGTTTCTTTCTTCAATTAATTTTACTTTCCAATACCGCTTCCATTTCTTGATTTGCTTTTCCCGCTCAATAGCAACAACGCTATTTTCAGCCAATTCATAATAAACAAGTGAATGAACACTATATTTTTTAGTAAATCCCTCAACAACATCATTTTTGTGCTCCCAAACTCTACGGACTAAATCATTAGTGATGCCAACATAGATGGTTCCGTTTTTCTTAGAAGCAAGAATATACATGTAGTACATAGGGAAGAAAACTATTATATTCTACTGGATTCCCGCGTTCGCGGGAATGACGAGAAGATACAAGGTGGTTTACCACCTGAAGCTTGAAAATGCCTTATTTGCTTCTGCTTGCTTAAGTGTCAGATCTCTCTTTCTGACAGATTCTCCCTGATTATTCCCTGCATCAAGTAACTCTGTAGCCAATTTTTCTGCAAATGTATGGAATTCCTTATTAGCTTTTTTCCTTGAAGACTCGATAATCCAGCGAAGTGAGAGTGCCATTCTGCGCTCATGCTTTACTTCAACAGGAACCTGATAATTAGCACCACCAACTCTGCGAGCTTTCATCTCGACCTTTGGACCAACATTCTGCATTGCTCTCTCAAAAACCTTCAGCGGATCCTCACCCTTTTCAGTAAGAATCTTGAAAGCACCATACACCTGAGCCTGAGCTACAGTCTTTTTGCCATCGCGCATGACATAATTGATCAACTTCGTAACAAAGAGATTGTTATAAAGTGGATCCGGATCAATTTTTCTTTTTTCTATTTTTGCGTGTCTAGCCATAAATTAGGTTTCAGACTTAGGACTTAAGACTTAGGACGTTCTTCTTACGTCTTATATCTTAGGTCTTACGTCTATTTTGCTGCTGCCTTCTGCAACTTCGTTCCGTAAATACTTCTTGAACTCTTTCTTCCTTCAACCCCCAGAAGATCATACTTCCCACGAACTAAATGGTATTTAACACCGGGTAAATCTCTTACACGTCCACCCTTTACCAAGACGATACCATGCTCAGAAAGTGAATGACCAACACCCTGAATATAGGCTGTAACTTCCATTTTATTGGAAAGTTTAACCCTGGCAACCTTACGAAGAGCTGAGTTTGGCTTCTTAGGCGTCATTGTCTTAACCAAAGTGACAACACCGCGCTTCTGTGGAGAATCGGCATTTTTATATGTTCTGTCTTTGGCATTAAAAAGCCTCTTCAATGCAGTTGAAGGCGTCTTTTTAGTCCTCTTAGTTCTTCCTCTTTTTGCTAATTGCGATAATGTCGGCATATATTTTAACTATTATATTATACTGCGGCTGGAACTTCTACTTCCTCTACCTTTTCTACTACAACTGGCTCGACCTCTGAGGCAACCTCTTCTTCTACTACATCTTCGTCTCCTGCCATTCCGGCAACAGGAATAAGGCGTCCAATGATGACATTCTCTTTAAGTCCGAGGAGCTTGTCTTCACGTCCTTCTAGAGCTGCCTCTGTAAGAACCTTGGTCGTCTCTTGGAAGGATGAAGCTGAGAGCCATGAATCTGAGAACAAGGCTGACTTTGTAATACCCAAGATTACCTGTCTACCTGTTGCAGGTTCTCCACCTTCTGACAATACCTCTGCATTAATTCCTTCAAATCGTGCCTTAGTAACAAAGTCTCCAGGGATAAAGGCTGCATCCCCAACACTTTCGACTACTACTTTATCAGACATCTTACGGATGATTACTTCAAAGTGCTTGTCATTAATACCAATACCCTGTGATTCATACACCTTCTGTACTTCTGTAATAAGGTATCTTTGAACCATAAGCAGTCCGCCGATCTTAAGAACCTCTTTAGGATCAAGATCGCCATCTGTAAGAGGTGTTCCTGTATTGATTTCTTCCCCGTCAGTAACAACAAGTGAGGCAGAAAGAGGAACAAAATACTCTTGTGATTCGATTGGCTTAATGCGTGTATTCTTGATCGTTACTCTGTGACCTTCGTTGGTTGACTCAATCTTCACCTTTCCTGTAATCTCAGCAACAGGTGCCAAATGTTTTGGTGTTCTCATTTCAAAAAGCTCTTCCACACGAGGAAGACCTTGCGTAACGTCAGACATAACAACTCCTCCGTAGTGCCTCACACGCATTGTCAGCTGTGTTCCAGGTTCTCCGATACTTTGTGCTGCCATAACACCGACAGGCGCACCCAGGTCAATTCTCTTCTTTGTAGAGAAGTCCCAACCGTAACATGAAGCACAAATTCCATAAGAAAGCTTGCAGACCAAGGCTGATCGTACAGTTGCTTCAGTAACCTCATGCTCATCAACCAGCTTTGCAGACTCTTCCTCAACCGTCTCCCCTGCCTTTAAGATAACCTTCTTCGTCTTCTTGGAGATAACATTTGCAGCAAGTACACGACCAAGTAGTCTGTCAGACAAGGCTGCTGTTCTGTCTTTTTCATCTCTGACGATAGTTACTCCTTCGGTAGTACCACAGTCTTCTTCGCGAGTTATGACCTCATGAGCTACGTCGACTAGTCTTCTGGTAAGATATCCTGCATTAGCAGTCTTAAGAGCCGAATCGGTAAGACCTTTTCTGGATCCACGAGCAGATGCAACGTATTCAAAAATTGAGAGACCTTCACGGAAGTTAGATTTGATAGGAAGATCAACGATTTTACCCAGTGGATCAACGATAAGACCACGAATAGCTGAGAGCTGCTTGAGCTGTTCCAGACCTGCACGAGATCCTCCGGAATCAATACTAATCTTGATAGGATTGGTGGCCTTCAATCTCTTCCATGAGATGTCGGCAATTGCGTTAGTTACTTTAAGCCAGACATCGTTGGACAGTCTCTTCTTCTCAGAAAGTGTGATAAGACCGTTCTGATATTCAGAGTCAATCTTTACAGCCTTCTCTTCAGCTTCTGCGATCATTCCGTCTTTCTCAGGAATAATTTCGTTATCAGAAACTGCGACACTGATACCTGAAACTGTTGCTCCATAGAATCCGAGGTTCTTAATGCTGTCAATAAGATCAACAACCTCGTCAGATGTATGGAACTTCATCGCACGAGTAATAAGCTTTTTGATTGAAGAAGCATTAATTGCTTCATTGATGTAGCCAAAATCCTCAGGAAGTAATTCGTTGAACTTCAGTCTTCCAACTGTCGTCTCAACCAGCTCGGACTTCTTTCCATCAACCACACGGACTTTGATTTGCTCTCTGAGCTGTACCTTTCCAAGATCAAAAGCAAGAAGGGCATCGTTTATGTTGGAGAAGAATGGCTGGTCCTCGTCTGTGCGTCGCAAATCTTCATTGATACTGGTCATGTAGTAAGTACCAAGAGCCATTTCTTTGTTAGGAAGCGTGATGGGATCCCCGTTCGCAGGCTTCAAAAGATTATGATTTGGCATCATAAGATTGATTGCTTCTTCCTGTGCCTTTTTGGAAAGAGGAATGTGAACAGCCATCTGGTCTCCGTCAAAATCAGCGTTGTATCCCGCGCAAACACATGGGTGAAGTTGAATCGCAGATCCTTCAATCAGGACAGGGTAGAATGCCTGCATACCGAGCTTGTGAAGCGTAGGAGCACGATTCAAAAGCACTGGATGATTCTTCGTGATCTCC
This sequence comes from Candidatus Levyibacteriota bacterium, assembly GCA_023245515.1. GTDB lineage: Bacteria > Patescibacteriota > Microgenomatia > Levybacterales > UBA12049 > JAHFKE01. The sequence goes on along the minus strand of JAHFKE010000018.1, from coordinate 16,323 downwards.
TCAAGGATGTCAAAAACTTCAGGTGGTCTCTTCTCAATATATCTCTTAGCTGATTTAATGTTGGTCGTAAGACCACGTACGATTACCTCACGGAGAATAAAGGGCTTGAACATCTCAAGAGCCATTTCCTTAGGAAGTCCGCACTGGTTAAGACGAAGCTCAGGTCCTACAACAATAACTGAACGACCAGAGTAGTCAACGCGCTTTCCCAGAAGATTCTGCCTGAATCGTCCCTGTTTTCCACGAAGCATGTCTGAAAGAGATCTCAGTGTTGATGAGAGAGTCTGGCTTGTTTTCTGAGATGAATCAATAAGAGCATCAACTGATTCCTGGAGCATTCTCTTTTCATTTCTCAAAATAATCTCAGGAGCACCCAGAGCCAAGAGATGCTTCAAGCGGTTGTTTCTGTTGATAACTCTTCTGTAAAGATCGTTCAAGTCAGATGTAGCAAATCTTCCACCGGAAAGCTGAACCATAGGACGAATGTCTGGTGGGATAACAGGAAGCACAGTCATGATCATTGCAGTTGGAGTTACGCCTGCTTTACGCATAGACTCAACCAAGCGAAGTCTCTTTACGACCTTGAAATATCTCTGTCCTGAAGCCTTCTCAACGTCTACACGAAGCTGCGCAATAAGCTCTGAAAGGTCCAATCCATTAACGACTTCCAGAAGAGCTTCTGATCCTGTCTTGATGGTGAAGAAGATAGGCACATCATATTCAAGCAACTTAAAGTATTCGTCTTCAGAAAGAACACTTCCTACGCGAAGACCTTTAAGGAGCTTCATAAATGTGTCTGAAATCTCATCCAGCTTCTTCAGTTCTCCCTCAAGAGATTCTGAAGATCGTATGACCTTTTGTCTTGCTGAAAGCTCTATTTCTTCCTGAATGAGCTGTTTCTGCTCGGTACTGACCTTTGTTGCTTTTGCTTCTTTCTTTTTCTCCTCTGTACCCTGAGCAATCTTCGCTTCCTCTTCTTCCATTCTTGCCTTTAAGGCTTCTTTTCTTTTCTCAATCTTCTCGACGAACTCTGCAAGTGCTTCCTTTTTCTTATCCTCATCAACATGAGTGATGAAATGCGATGCGTAGTAGATGATAGATTCAAGACTCTTCTGTGGTACGTCAAGAATAAGTGACAAAGCAGATGATGCACCCTTAAAGAACCATACGTGAGAAACAGGTGATGCAAGAGTAATATGGCCTAGTCTTTCGCGTCTTACTCTTGAGAGAGTAACTTCTACTCCACATTTGTCACAGATAATGCCTCTGTAGCGGATTCTCTTATATTTCCCACAATAACATTCCCAGTCTTTGATAGGACCGAAGATTCTCTCGTCAAACAGTCCGTCTTTTTCAGGGCGAAGCGTTCTATAGTTGATAGTCTCAGGCTTTGTTACTTCTCCATATGACCACTGCAGAATATCTTCACTCGTTGCTAAGAGCAATTTGAGTGACTTAAAGTCAGCAATGTTCAAATCTTTTAATATGTTTTTGTTTTTGTTATTCATAATAATTAGAGTACAGGCTCCTGCTCAAGCGCTTCCGCTGTAGGTTCGACAACTTCTTCTTGTTCAACAACATCATTCTCCTCAATAACTTCCTCTGCTTCAAGAGACTCCTTCAGATCTTCAACCTCTTCCTTAACAGCGTCCGCAGCAATTTCTTCTTTTGCTTCAATCGCATCATTATACACAACAGCCCCTACAGGCACAACATTCAGTGCAAGCGACTGCAACTCTTTAATAAGAACCTTAAATGATTCAGGAACCTTGGGCGTAGGGATATCGGTTCCCTTAACGATTGCCTCAAAAGCTTTAGCACGTCCTACAACGTCATCAGATTTGATTGTAAGCATTTCCTGCAGGACATATCGTGCCCTGTGTGATTCAAGAGCCCAAACTTCCATTTCTCCAAGTCTCTGACCTCCCATTTGGGCTTTTCCACCCAAAGGTTGCTGCGTAACGAGTGAGTATGGACCAGTTGATCTTGCGTGTGTCTTATCCTCAACCATGTGGATAAGCTTCATAACATACTCAATTCCGACAACAACAGAGTTCTCGTATGCTTTTCCTGTTCTTCCGTCAAAAAGAGTAACTTTACCGCTTTCAGGAAGTCCTGCTTCTTTCAAAAGACCGGAAATTCTTTCCTCGTTTACCTTCTCGAAAACAGGAACGCCAATCTTGATTCCAAGTCTGTCAGCAGCAAATCCAAGATGAGCTTCCAAAACCTGCCCCAAGTTCATACGAGCCAAGATAGACACAGGTGAGATGATAATATCAACTGCTGTTCCGTCTTCAAGGTAAGGCATATCTGCAATAGGAAGGATCTTTGAGATAATACCCTTGTTACCATGACGTCCTGCCAACTTATCTCCAACTGAAACGTGTCTAAGCTGCGCAACTTCAACGATAATCTTTCTGATCGTACCTGGCTCCAACTCATCACCCTGTTTTCTATCCAATATTTGAACGTCAATAACTGTTCCACGCTCTCCATGAGGCATTCTAAGACTTGTGTCGCGAACTTCACGAGCCTGCTCACCAAAAATGGCACGAAGTAATCTTTCTTCTGCTGTGAGCTCTGTCTCTCCCTTTGGAGCGATTTTACCAACCAAGATATCTCCAGGCTCTACTTCACTTCCCAGAACCACAATTCCGTCCTCGTCAAGGTTAGCAAGGTCTTCTTCGCTGACATTTGGAATATCGCGTGTGGTTTCTTCGTGACCCAACTTAGTCTCAACAACTGCAGCTTCATGCTTTTCAATGTGAATAGATGAGAAAACATTGTCTTTAACCAACTTGTCTGAGATAACGATAGCATCTTCATAACCAAGACCATCAAGTGATGCATAGGCAATAATAAGGTTACGTCCAAGAGCAAGCTCTCCCTTCTCGCTTGAAGGACCATCGATCAGAGTATCACCCTTCTTAACGATCTGGCCTGCATGCACCAATGGTCTCTGTGTAGATGCTGTTGCCTGAGAGGTTCTCTTAAATGTTTCGATTGGGTATGTTACTTTTTCTTCATTCCTACCTTCTAATACAACCTTATTTGAATCAGAATGAGTTATTTTACCATCAAATGGAGCTGAAATTACTCTACCCATAACAGCTGCGATCGCCGCTTCCATACCTGTTCCAACAGTTGGGCTCTGAGGGTTAACCAAGGGCACAGCCTGACATTGCATGTGAGTTCCCATCAGCGCACGGTTTGCCTCGTCATGTGCGATAAAAGGAATAAGTGAAGCTGATGCACCCACAACCTGACGTGGAGCAATATCAATGTACTGAATCACTTCGCGGTCAACTTCTGTAAAATCACCTCTATATCTTGCAGGGACTCTCTTATCCAAAACTTCTCCATCCTCACTAACATTTACACCGTCATGCGTGATATACACTTCTCTCTCGTCATCAGCTGTCATATAGACAATTTCGTCAGTGACACGCATTTTTTTGCCGTCTTTCACTACCTTTTTATATGGAGACTCCAAGAATCCATACTCATTCACTTTAGAATAAAGCGCAAGATAGGTAACAAGTCCGATATTTGGACCTTCGGGACTCCTAATAGGGCAAATTCTTCCATATTGAGAAGCGTTAATATCACGAATCGAGAAGGCTGCGCGCTCTCTTGAGATACCACCTGATCCCATAACAGTCAAACGATTAATGTTGTCGATTTCTGAAAGTGGGTTAGTCTGATCAAGAATTGTGGATAGCTGAGAGGTTCTGAAGAATTCATTTATGGCAGCCATAATCGGGCGGGCGTTGATAAGGTTGGCAACGACCACAGGAACATCTGCCTGAATAAGACTCATGCGCTCCTTAATACTTCTCTCAACACGAAGTGCTCCCACTCTAAATGCGTTAACTGCAACCAATTCCCCAACACTTCTAACTCGTCTGTTAGAAAGACTATCAATGTCGTCAACCGCTCCCTTACCTTCCTCAAGAAGTATCAAGTACGATATAGCTGCCAAAACATCGTCCATTGTTAATACGCGACCCTCAGATGGAACAAAGCCGGGAACTTCTTTAAGACGCTTATTCATCTTGTAACGACCAACTACTTCAAGATCATATCTTCTGTTATTGAAGAAGAGATTAGTAAAATACTCTCTGACCTTATCCAGAACGACTGGCTCACCGGGATGCATCTTTTTGAATATCTCAATTAATGCTTCCGTTTCATTCGTTGTTTCGTCTTTGTGGAGTGTGTTTTCCAAAAGTGAACCCTTACCTGATGCATCCTTGAAGCGCTCTTTTATAGCTGCATTATCCGAGAGGCCCAACGCACGAAGGAATGTCGTAGCGAGGAACTTTCTGCGCCTGTCGATCTTTACTGTTATTGTTCCATAACGTGTTATTGCAAATTCAAGCCATGAACCATGAACGGGTCTAATTTCTGCTGAATATAGTGTTTTACCTGTTATCGGGTCTGGGGTACCTGTGAAGAAAACGCCTGGAGAACGAACGAGCTGATTAACAACTGCTCTTTCGATCCCGTTAATAATGAAAGTGCCGCGCTCTGTCATCTGTGGGATATCTCCCAAGAAAACTTTTGCAGAATGATTCTCTTCGGTCTTTTTATTAAGTAAGCTTACTTTTACTGTCAGAGGAGCACTATATGTCAGTCCTTTTTCAAGTGCAGTTTCGGGGTCAAGAGTCGCCTTATCTATCTTATGCTCATGGAAAGCAAGACTCCAGTTCTTGCCTGTAAAATCATCAACAGGTGAAATTTCCTTAAGAATTTCAGCAATACCATGGGTTTGAAACAATTCGTACGATTTCTTCTGGATAGCCAACATGTCAAGCTGTGGCAACGCAGAATGAGTCTTTCCCCAATTTTGACGAAGAATATCCTTATTGTATGTCGGTTCTGATTTAGGCATCTTGAGCGAGTATTTTAGGCAGATATCTCTTTAACACAAACAAAAGATACTCGAGCATCTTTAGCCCTTGTATCTTTATTTCGTTGAAAGCTAAAACATGTATATCATATAGTAAACCGTCTTGTCAAGTGTTTGTCCGCCATTTGTCGCAATTGCTCACTGAAATGAACGTCCTGAAGAGTTTTCCTATTTGCGAGCGTGAGCCTCTGCAGCTTTTATTAGATCGCTTTCCATCAAGCTTCTCCTTAGCATATGCGCCAAAACAGGCACCTGGGCCGCCCCCATCCTTTGTTTGCGATCCAAGCCTGGAAGCCCAACCTCTTTTGGCCATCTATCAACAACATCGGGAGAAAGATATGCAGTGGTTAAAAGTCCGGCAAGCGTATCAGGATGCTCCCGATCTGCTCTTTGAGAAAGCCCTAGCATCTCTCTTATCGCCTCATCAGGCTGATCCATAAGCCATTCTCTCCTTTGACTATCCCCATCAGGAGTACGCCAATGAAATAAAGGGACCAAGGCTCTACCATTTTTCTTTTGGGCGGTCTCACGCGAAAAATAAATTTCTACTACCCTCCTTGCTGCAGTATGGGTTCTAGAGAACATCCTTCCTTCAGCTCTAACTTCGTTATTATCTATAACCCATATGCCCTCAGGGGACAATGCTACACCCTTGCTAGCCACCCTCTCAATGTCGTTCGCATCAACATAGCTTTTTGAACGGCTTCCAGGAAAAGATACTTCTTTGTAACTCTGGTCGACCAGCTCTTCAAAACGATCATCTACCTCACGATCAAAAACCGTCTTTACATCAGAATTCTGATTCAAGTATGCTCGCATGATTCTCTTGCGATTTTTATTCCCCAATCCATTAAAGCGCTCAAAAACCTTAGCAGAGCTCATACTAAGATTGGCACCGTTTTTTCTCTGTATATGATTTTCTCTAATAAATTGTGCAAAATCTTCCCTTACTTCCCCTGAAGAATCGTCTAGGCAATCTCCAGAAATATTAAATTTTAACAAACCCATTGACCTCCTTAATTCCACTTCTGAGAATTCCTCACCTAAACGAACATTTTCCAGCCCATTAGGGTAATCCAAAACATCTACATAGAGACCCCTATGTTGCTCAAATATACTCCAGCTTTCTCCTAATTTTGCGTGAGCATTTTCAAATTGCACAAACTTCCAATCGCCAAGCACTCCAGATCTGGTGTCAAAAACCGAGTTGGGAGACGCTTTTCTGAGAAATGGAAAAAGTGTCCTATCTGTTAAACCCGCATCTACCACAGCAGCATATTCTGTTGTTTGGTGATCCGGGCGGAAGGAAACGATCTGAATAGGAGCCTCTGTCAGGCGTAAGCCATCCGGCTCTTCTATAGATCTTCCTCTCAACAATTGTCCAACTGGAATCGATGGGGCAACCTTTAGCTCTCTATGAGATGTACTCAATGCTTTCTCTGTCATAGGGGGAAATTCTAGCAAATATTCTGAGCCTTGTCTAATACTCCGTATATTTCTTACTTTTACCTTTAACTTTCTCAACCGGATACTTTTTCGCGTTCTGCTTCATCTTCTCGTGAAATGCAGCGATGAGGTCAATATCGAGGTCATGACTCATAAGAAGTACCCAAAACAAAACATCTGAGAGTTCGTCAGCAATCTCAGTTTTCTTGGCTTTCACATGTTTTTTGACTTCTTTTTCGTTCTTCCACTGAAAATGCTCCAGAACCTCTCCCGCTTCCAGATTAAGCGCAATAGCGCTATCTTTAGGATTATGAAACTGCTTCCAATCCCTTTCATCGCGGAATTTTAAGATAACCTTAATTAATTTCTGTAACTCATTAGAAGATGTAGTTCTCATAGATATACCCCTCTGTGATTCCCCCCAAAGCCCCTTCCAAGCTCTCGCTTAACTTTCTCAAACTCCTCATAGACATTGAGCTGAAGCGGAAAGCTAAAGCCTCTCACCTGGGACGAGAAAACTCTTGAGCTGCCATACGCAGAAGTATAGCAAGTTTTGTGCCTAAAATCTACAAAGCAGTAGGGGACTGAAATCCATCAAACAAGCTACAGCTCATTATAGATATTCCCTCTCAATGGAAGCGTGTAAGGCTTGGAGCCATCATCTTCTTCACGTATGGCAAGATTATCACCCTCCATACTGATAAACGGCTCTAATCCGTTACCCCAATCAATAACCGCTCTCTCACGAGGCGAGTATGTCACAGCAGCGCCATGACTTTCTCCGTTGAAAGAAAAAGTCGCATTGACATTCCCTCCTTCAGCAAGCGTAAAATTGCCATCCTCATCGATAGCATTGTACTCCGCCGAAGCGGTTAAATCTCCTTCACCTCTCGTGAGCCTGATAGGAAATTGGCTCTTGAGATCAACATCCATCTTCCTATCTGCCCGTTTTGAATTCATAGAGATAAGCCTATTGTCCTTATCAAAACTCAGCTTCGTCTCCATTCCTTCTATCTCAAAACGCACTACTCGTATACCATCCTCGTAATGATGGAGCGAGTAAATAAATTTCTCCTCCCCTTGCTCATTACTTATATAAAAATCGCCGGAATCTTTTCTAGTATACTTTTGGAGGGGAGAAGCCAGATCCCTTCCTTCAAGCCTCGCTCTATTAGCTTCCTCCAATATATTCCCGCCAAATCCGATTTTCTCAGCAACTTTTGCGTCAAACCTGTTCTGGATTGCCAACACATGAGAAGTAACTAAATCTCTTTGCTCTCGAGCTGCCACTTCCACCCCGATAGGATTCCTCCCAATCTCCAGTCTCTTCGTCATAGTCACGAGTATACTAAATTTTCTGGTAAATAGCCACGATAAATGCTATACTCTTTAGGAGATGCAAGCAGCGGATATTATTAATAAATACATTAGTTTTTTTGAGGAGAAAGGGCACAAAAAGATTACCAATTCCCCCCTCGTACCACAGAATGATCCAACGACCTTATTCACTTCCAGTGGTATGCAACCTCTTGTTCCGTATTTACTCGGAGAAACCCACCCTCTCGGCACAAGACTTGTGAACGTACAGAATTCATTTCGCGCTGTTGACATAGAAGAGATCGGCGACAGCACGCACACCACCTTTTTCCGCATGCTTGGGAACTGGAGCCTGGGCGACTACTTCAAGCGAGAAGAAATCCCATGGTTCTTTACATTCTTAACGAAAGAGCTGAAGCTTCCACTGGAGAAACTATATGTTACGGTTTTTGAAGGCTATAAAGATATACCAAAAGACACCGAGGCTGCAGAGCTCTGGAAAGAACTCTTTCTAAAAGCAGGCGTCGATCCTGAAGGGAGAATTCTTTATTATGGCACTGATAAGAACTGGTGGTCACGCTCAGGTCCGCCTGAAAAAATGCCTGCAGGTGAACCGGGTGGACCAAGCACTGAAGTTTTCTATGATTTCGGAACAGAACACGATCCGAAATTCGGTGAAAAATGCCACGTGAACTGTGACTGTGGCAGATATGTCGAGCTCGCCAATAGCGTCTTCATGCAATATAAAAAACAAGAGGATGGATCACTTACGGAACTTCCCAAACCAAATGTTGATTTTGGAGGAGGGCTTGAAAGAATGGTAATAGCAGTTGAAAATCAGCCTGATGTCTTCAAAACCAGCCTCCTTTCGCCAATTATTAAAGCTGTTGAAAAGCAGACCGGCAAATCGTATAAAACACACGCCCTCGATATGAGGATTGTCACCGATCATTTTCTGGCCGCAACCTTTATCATAAATGCCAACATCTATCCGTCGAACAAGGACCAGGGTTATATCCTCCGCCGCCTTATTCGCCGCGCATTTGATCATTTCTCGCGTTTAGAAGGAGAGAACTTCGTGCCGATTCTTGAAGCAGTCGTTGAACAGTACAAAGAAAACAATCCTGAACTCGTTGATAATTTTGAAAAAATCAAGCTAACAATTATCGAAGAGGTAAGTAAATACTCTACCGCTTTAAATAAAGCGAGGATCTTTATTGTTAAAAAATATCCTTCGGCTACCTCAGGACAAGTTGGAGATGATTTAATGGGTGTTAAAGAAATCACACCAGATGATGTCTTCTATCTCTACTCTTCCCATGGACTATCCCCCACGCAAATCAAAAACCTTGGCTATACTTTCGACGAGCAGGCATTTGCTGACAAGATGAAAGCGCACAAAGATCTGTCCAAATCAGGAGCGGGACAGAAGTTCAAAGGGGGTCTTGCCGATCAGCAGGAGAAAACTATCATGGGACACACGGCAACCCATCTCATGCATCAGGCGCTCCGGGATATGTTCGGCACAAAGCTGCATCAGTCAGGCTCCAATATCACCGCAGAGCGAGTACGGTTTGACTTTAATCTTGACCGCAAATTAACTGACGAGGAAGTGGGGCACCTGGAAAATACTGTCAATGAAAAAATTCAACAGAACTTACCTGTTCACTTCGAGATGATCCCGACAGAGGAAGCTAAGAAAATAGGAGCAATTGGACTCTTTGAAGATACCTATCAGGACGTATCTAAAATCTACTTCATCGGGGGAGATTCCAAGCACTCAGAAGATGCCTATTCTATTGAATTCTGCGGCGGCCCCCACGTTGATTTTACAGAGAAGGTAAAATCGTTTAAGATAATAAAGCAGGAAGCATTAGGAAAAGGCTTCCGAAGAATATACGCAACCGTAGGTTAAGTAAATTCGAAATCCGAAGCACGAAATACGAAACAATATCGAAATACAAATGATAAAAATACAAAACGGTTTTACTAATTGAATTTAGAAAATTAGAGTTTGTTTCGAATTTCGATATTTGATATTCGAGTTTTAAAACATGAAGCTGCCCTTTTTTAACGAAAAGAAAGAAAAATCAGAATATTACCTCGCCCTTCTCCTGATGGATGAGAAGGCAAGTGCTGTCATCCTGGAGGCAGTTGAAGAAAAAATAAAAATAATCAGCAAGCACGAAGAATTTTTCCTAAAATCTATCGAATCTACTCCTATTGATGAATTCATCGACATAGTGGATAAAACAATCAGTAAAGCTGAAGAAATCCTCCCTCCTAATATTGAGACTCACAAAACAGTCTTCGGAGTAAAAAAGAGCTGGATTGAAGAAGAAACAAAAAAAATTAATAAGGAGCGTCTGGCAGATCTGAAGAAAATGTGTAGCGCCTTAGATCTATCCCCAATTGGATTTATGGTAACAAGCGAAGCTATCACCCACCTCCTTCAGGAAGAAGAAGGCTCTCCTCTCTCAGCAATTCTTGCTGAAGTCGGCAAAAATCAGGTCAACATCACCCTGCTTCGCGGAGGTAAGATGACCGAAGAAATATCAGGACCCTTGGAAGAATCTGCTCCAGCAACGGTTGATAAGCTCCTCAAGCATTTTACCGTTCCCGTTCTTCCAGCACGCATCGTTCTCTTTCATGTAGAAAAAGACGAGAAATTAACGCAGCAATTTATCGCCTATCAGTGGAGCAAGAGTCTCCCATTCCTTCACATGCCTCAAATTACTATCCTACCTGACGGATTTGACGCCCGCGCGGTGACATTTGGCGCAGCAACACAAATGGGGTTTGAGGTGCTAGATCTTGAAAAACGGTCAATGTCTGAAAGTAGTGAGACGCATGGTTCAGGCAATGAGCCGAGACAGGAAGAGGATCTGGCGACTCCTACCTCTCTTGAAGAAGCTGGCCTGCTTCCACATGTTCCGGAGAAAAGTGCTGAACTCAAAGACGAAGAACCCATATCGTCCCATACTACTGCCCTTACCGCAGACGCTGCAAGCTTTGGGTTCGTTATGGATCAAGATATAGCAGATGTCAAGCCTCATCAATATGAAGTTGCCGAAAAACCCGTAGTTCATGAGCCACGTCACCACCCCATTGTGATAAGTCATCATAAGGCTGAACCTGACGACGCAGAAGAAATTGAAGAAACTAATATAAGGGAGGTCGAAATGCCCTATACTACCGAACATAAGTCAGGGAAACAATTCTCTCTGGGCAAAATCTTACCCAACATTAAACTACCAAAGCTAACACTTCCCCACACCCCGCTACGATTCATCATCCCGCTTGCTCTCCTTCTTATTCTTGTTCTAGGAGTAGTCTATTTCTATTTTTATAAAGTGAACGCAAACGTAGTCCTTACAGCAACACCAAAGATAGTTGAAGAAACAGCAAGTCTAATCTTCTCCACGACATCGCCAAATGACTTCGCTAAAAACGTACTAGCTGCAAAAAAAGTTTCAACAAATGTCGAGGGGGACAAGTCCCTTGCCACAACCGGTAAAAAGGAAATCGGTGAAAAGGCAAAGGGCAAAGTAACTATCTATAACAATGCGACTGACCATGCTGAACTAAGCTCGGGCACAGTAATCAAATCGAGTAACAATCTTCTTTTTCTCTTAGACAAAGACGTGACGGTAAGCTCAGCATCAGGCGACGTTTTCTCAGGCACCAAGCCAGGCAAGACAGATGTCGCTGTAACAGCCAAAGAGATCGGAAGCGAGTCCAACCTCCCCTCTGATACCAAGTTTACTGTAGGGGGCAATACAACCCTCGCTGCCAAGAATGAAAGTGCTTTTTCAGGAGGCTCAAAAAAATCCATAACAGTTGTCTCAAAAGACGACCAGAGTAAATTAAAACAAGAGCTCCTCAAAGATCTTGAAGAAAAAGCTCGCGAAGCCCTTACTCAAAAAGCGGAGAGCGGAGAAAGTCTCCTACCGTTTTATACAAATTCAGGTTTTAGTAAAACAAAATTTGATAAAGGCGTAGGCGATGAAGCAAAAACGCTAAAATTGACAGGGGCTGTGAGTTTTGAGGGGGTTTCATACAAAGAAAGCGAGCTTACAGAATACGCTAAGTCGCTTGTTAAAAGTAAATACGCACAAGATATAAACTTCGCAGAGAATAGTGTTAAAGAAACAATCAAAGATGCGAAAGCAAAAGATGAAAAACAAGCACAAGCCTCTGTCATCATCCAGGCAGGTCTTTTGCCTAAAATTGATACCGAGGAGATCGCCAAAAGACTCCATGGTAAATCTCTGAAGGAGACCCAACAAATCCTGACAGGTCTTCCTCAAGTTTCAGAAAACAAAATAGTTTTCTCTCCAAATGTCCCCTTCTTGTCCGCTCTCTTTTCTCATCTACCAAACAACATAAAAGTTACTCTTGAATCAAAATAAGTATGAGTAAGTTTGTCTACAAAAAATCGAAAAAAAGGAGTGCCAGAAAAGCCATCCGCCTTACCGGCCTTGGACTACTCGGCTTAGGATTCCTATTCGGACTATATACGCTCTTCCCCCTTCTTTCGTGGGAAGTATATCTCAAGCCTGTTTTTGCTGATCAATCATTCGCAGCACCAATTCCTAAAAACACAGTAATTACACAGGATTATATAGCAAGCTTACTCGAAAGTGCGGGCAATTCTCTGCAACCACGCGACTACAACAAGGCGCAGAATTGGCTTCCCGGGGCATATAGAGACATGCAGGTTTCAGAACAGGGACTTTCCGCATATAACCTTTCTATCCCAAAACTACATATTGAAAATGCTGAAGTCGGTACGCTGGATACCGATTTGGCTGCACACCTCGTTCATTTCCCTGGCACATCCCTTCCTGGCAGCAAAGGGACTGCTGTAATATTTGGACATTCCACGCTACCACAATGGTTTGATCCTAAAGACTATAAAGCCATCTTTGCTACCGCCCACACACTCAAGGTTGGAGATGCGATTCTCGTCACTGCTGACAACACATTATATACATATAAGATATATGCTATTTCTATAGTCGATTCCAGCAATATTTCATATCTTACTCAGGATTACACCAATAGCTACCTCACACTTGTTACGTGCACGCCACCAGGAACAACATGGAAAAGATTGCTTATCAAGGCAAAACTTGAGACAATATAAGGCGGTATCTAAAGTAATATATGGAAGAAAATATGAGACAATCACCAATAATGGTTGCACTTAAAAAGGCGTGGCCATTTATCAATCGCGTAATCAACTCTATCTTCTATTTGATAATCACAATAATCAAGAACATAGCGCAAGGAGTTATGGAGCAATTCAAGGGAAAAATGCGATAAAACCTCATACTATGGAAGAAAAACTTGCCCTGGAGGCAATACAAAAGAAGCTCACAGGAAAACGGCTAAATTATCAAGAAATCTTTGCGGTAATGGATCAAATATCGCATGAGAAGCTCGGGCCAGTCCTCACCACCTACTTTGCCGCCTCAGGATACTCCAAGGGGTTTAACAACGACGAGATATACTATCTGACTAAGGCAATGATTGAGACAGGGGAAAGTCTTGAGTTCAAAGGCATTGTGGCAGACAAGCATTCGATCGGAGGAGTACCCGGCACCAGAACGACAATGATCGTGGTTCCCATTGTCGCAGCGGCTGGATTTACCATCCCTAAAAGCTCATCCCGTGCTATAACAAGCCCCGGAGGAACAGCCGATGATATGGAAGTTCTCTCTCCCGTAACATTTAATAAACAAGAGATATATAAAATCGTCGCAAAAACCAACGGATGCATTGTCTGGGGTGGAGGAGTAGATATCGCACCAGCTGATGACGAATTAATAAAAGTAGAAGAACCTCTTCTTCTAGAAAGTTATGACAAAATACTTGTCTCAATCGTGGCAAAAAAAGTAGCTTTCGGATCCAATCACGTAGTCATCGATCTGCCTTATGGTGACCACGTTAAGGTACATAAGCTTGCAGATGCCCAGCTTCTCAAAAGTAAATTTGAATACTTAGCAGAAAGATTCAACATGAAAATGTTCGTGAATCTCCATAAGACTGAGGAGCCCTCTGGACGAGGAATTGGACCACTGCTTGAAACAAGAGAGGCGCTAAGAGTGCTGGAGCAGGGACAGGATCGGCCTCTTGATCTGGAAAAGAGATCTTTATTGTTGGCAGGGATACTCCTAGACCTCTGTCTTAAAGATGCCAGCTCAACACTGCGTGATCAAATAGAACGAGAGTTCGGGGGTGGTACCCAGTGGGCAGCATCAATTCTAGCAACCGGTCACGCTCTCAAAAAAATGAGAGAAATTATTAAAGCTCAGGGAGGAAATTCTGCTATAATGAGCAAAGATTTAAAACCCGGGAAATATGCGCATGAAGTGATCGCGGCAAAAGCAGATACTGTCAAAAAGATAGACAGTAAGAACGCATCGATGCTTGCAAAAATTTTAGGTGCACCAACCCAAAAGAAGAGCGGCATCTATCTTCACAAGAAGATAGGCGAAGAATTCGTCAAGAACGAACCTCTTTACACATTGTACAGCGAAAGCGAGTACAATCTGAAAGAGGCCAAAGATTCACTGAGTCAGTTTCCGGTGTTGGAGTTTGAGTAGTCGATAAACCGTCATTGTGAGCGCAGCGAAGTCGAAGATCTCGAAGACGGTCGAAGGAGGGCAATCTCATATAGAGATCGCCACGTCGCTATGCTCCTCGCGATGACGTAATATTTTATGAAAAAATTTTCTTTCTTAATAATCTTATTAGCTCTACTCATAGGTGGTTTTGCTGCCTGGTGGATCAATGGCATTATGCCCCCAACTCCTTCTGACAAAACACCAAAAATGTTTGTTATCTCAAAGGGGGAAGGCGTGCGCCAAATTGCAAATAACCTCGCTGCTGAAGGCCTTATAAAAGATCCTGTTATCTTTTTCCTTTTCGTAAAGCAGCAGGGACTTGAAGGAAAAATTCAAGCAGGAGAATTCCGACTATTTCCTTCTATGTCACTCATCAATGTCACCAAAGCTCTCCAGGTGGGTACGTTTGATCGCTATATGACAATTCCCGAAGGCAAAAGAGCAGAGGAAATAGCAGAGATCTTACAGACCAATCTATCGACTTACGAGGACAGTTGGCTGCCAAGGCTGAGATTTGAAGAAGGTTACCTTTTCCCTGACACATACTCTTTCGCTAAAGACGTTGACATAGAGACTGTTATCGCAACAATGAAAGCAAATTTTGAAAAAAAGTATCTCAGTATTCCGACAAGTACAACGCTCTCAAAAGAACAAATTGTAGTCATCGCCTCAATGGTTGAACGCGAAGCAAAGCTTGACGAAGACAGACCCCTGGTCGCCTCAGTCATGCTTAATAGATTAAGAATCGGTATGCCTCTCCAAATAGATGCCACTGTTCAATATGCGCTTGGTTACAATAACTTTGAGAAAACCTGGTGGAAGAAAAATGTTACCCTGGAAGACCTCAGGATAAACTCTCCTTATAACACGTATATCAACACTGGCCTTCCACCAAAACCTATCGCAAATCCAGGCTCTGAGGCACTAAAAGCAGTTCTTGAGGCGCCCGACACCGGCTACATCTACTACATCTCAGATCCCAAGACCGGCAAGAATGTCTATGCCAAAACCCTCACCGAACACAACGCCAACATCAAAAAATATGGACTATAAGATCGCCTCCCTTGATACCACCTCCCTCTTATGAAAGAATAAGTATATGGCTGAACCAGGCGAGCAGGAGAGTCCACAAGGAGAAGGAAAGAAAGGATACGAAGGAGCAATATCCCCAACACCAGAAGATAGATCACCTCAAGCAGCTGAAGAATTTCATAGAAGCTGGCTCAAAGCAGGTCTCGATTATGCGAAGCGTTTAGGCAAGGGTGACTACAATAAAAACCAGACAGATGATTCAGAAATAAAAAGTAAAATCTAAAATTTCACAATACAGCAACAAGCTATTCTTCTTTTCATAAATAATCCAACAAGACCCCGCTAGTGAAATTCTTCAAAAATGATTAGGAATTATTTCTAAGCTTTCTTCTGCGGTCTTTTGAGAAAAAAACGGCGGGTAGTAGCGGGCTGCTTATCATCTTTAAACTCTAGCTTTGATCCTGCCTTCTCTTCTTTAACATGCACAGCTTTCGCTGAATGGGATTTCTCTTCAGCCTTTTCAACTTTTACTTCTTCTGGTGACACTTCTGGTACCGACACTTCTTCAATATAATCCTCTCCCTCCACCATCTCCTCCTCAAGTGCTTCTTCTACGTCATCTACCGCCTCGACAACCTCCTCGGCTGCCTCATTCATGGCTCTTTGCAGTTCTGCGAACTTGTCCAAGCCCTTCTCTGCCAGTTCTTTGACGATCTCCCTACCTCTTTTGGTCGTAAAGAAAAGCGTCACAATAACACCCACAATTACTCCAAGTACGAAACCATTTCCATGCCCACCGTGATTATTGTTCTTGTCCATACATACTAAATCCGAATATCAAAATACTAAACTCGAAACCCTCCTTCGCTAACGCTACGGAAGGGCAAGCAAATGCCTGCTCCGCGAAGCCTGGGCGAAGTGGAGTTTCGGATTTCGTGCTTCGGATTTCGGATTTTTAATCCTTACGTCTTTCTTCCTTCTCGT
>JAHFKE010000017.1 GCA_023245515.1 Candidatus Levyibacteriota bacterium | reverse complement strand
TTGCTAAAGACCTCTCTGTCCTTGCGGGGTCAGTACAGGTACATGGCAAAGTGGATGACGACGTAAGAATTGTGGCGGGGTCTGCAAAGCAGGGGGGGGAGCTTCATCGGCAAAAAGCAACTGCGTGGTAACAAAGATCGGCGACCCTAAAGAGCCGCCAGTCCTCCCTGCTGGGTGCAAAGCACCAGATGGTGCAGGCGGAGCGGGGGCCTCACTTGGAAACATTGAGCCAAGCACAGACGACTGTGGCAGCGCTGAGTATAAAAAGTTCATGAACATGCTTCCTGGAGACAAAAAAGGCAAAAATTACGGCGATCCCAAGTGCGAGTACGTGAAGTCTGATCCAAATGGCAAAAAGATTCTTGATAAAGACAAGCTTATGGCGCTTCTTAAAGAAAAGGATGCGGGGCAGTCAAAGGCATGGTTTTGCCTAGCAGGACCCGAATCCAATTACAACCCGAACGCTTTTCTTGCAGCGTCAACCAGTGGAGCAGGGGCATACGGACTCTACCAAATGAACCCCCCAGGCAAAGGAAATGGCCAGTTTGACAACGGCTATGTCGTATGGAGCCTCCAGGTGGATAACGCCATAAAACTAAGACAGAAGACTAACAAGTGGAGCTATTGGGATCCGAGATCAAGATCGTCATGCGGTATCTAACTATATGAGAATACGAAAAGAAGATATTATCGTCATTATCCTTGCAGGAATTCTCGTTCTGATTGTTATTATCATGATCTTTATCTCTTTTAACCAGGGTGGGCAAACAAGCACTGCGCCATCCGCAACAGTAACCACCGAACCAACACTCCCCAGCTTTCTTCAGGAAGATCCTATCAACTATGATGTAGAAGCGAGTATCAAATTATGGGATAAGGTCGATAACAAACCGCCCCTTTCTGCAACCGATGCTGCTGCCAAAAACACAACAATTATCTCAATCCTTCACGGGATTGAGTCGGGCGTTCTCTATGAATCGCCACAAGTCCGCCTTGAGTATGTAAAATCACTCGATATGTTTCTAGCAGAAATCACAACAACCAAGCTGTCTTCTGCAAAAGCAGAGGTAAATACGTGGCTTCGCGGGCAAGGCCTGACCCAAGAGGGCATCTGCAATCTGCCTGTAATTTTTTACGTGAACCTGGAATCTGCGGAAAAATTGCAGGGTGAAAACATAGTCTTTAAGCCCAGTGCCCCAGGCTGCTAGTGCTGCCGTCAGATAATCTTGCAATAAAGATTTTACTATGAGAAACTGACATAATGAGGGTATTTTTCTTCTGCGCTATCGCAATAATCGCTTCTCTCGCAACAATCTCCTATCTTGCTATGCGGACCAAACCAACTGAAGCTTTCAAGGCATGCCTCGGACCGGTCGGTGTAAACTGTAAAAAAGAGGAGGCACAAAAGCCGCCAGAGGGAGCGTCCTGCACTCCCCCTGGAGCCAAGAGCGCTGAGACCAAGCCGGCCTTCGAGGCATGCCTCGGACCAATTGGTGTCAATTGCGGAGGAGACAAAAAGCCAACCGAAGCTCCACCACCAGGAGGATGCCCCTCAGGACAAACCTGCACACCTGATGGCAAAGGCGGAGGCACCTGCAAGGCAAACGAGGGAGGAAACAATGGTGGTGACGCAGGCGGCAATAACGGAGGGGGCTCATCTCAAAAAAGCAACTGTGTCGTGACACAGGTGGGCGACCCCAAGGATCAACCAACACTTCCCCCTGAATGTCAAAACGGTGATGCGGGAGGTGGAGATGCCAAGGCTCTTGCCAGCCAGATTCTTGCCAACAGCAAGATCTCGCTAGAACCCTACGCTCGACAAGACCTTCAGTCCACCATTGATGGCCAACCCATCCAAGGCGATGGACCACCTTGTCAACCCACCAACTTGGATCCCGCCCTACTTAAGATATTACTTGATCTTGCTCAGAATCATACTCTTGTCGTGTGGAATTTCGTGACTCACCATGGCTGCGACGAATGGCAACACCCCAAAGGCAAGGCCACCGATATCGGAACAGCTGATGACAAAGACGCTTGGACCAATAGCGCGTTCCGACAAGATCTCGCCAACATGCTACCTGCAGGCGCAGAGATGGGACAACAAGGATGCCCCGGCTCAAACACTCCTACATCAAAAAATAATGTCGTACAGAAACCCGACAAGTGCAACCATCAACATTTTGAGTTGAAATAAAGAAACCATGGCTATTTGGTGATAAGATAAAATTATGGATAGTATAGTAAATACTGTGCAAGAAAAGAGGCTGAATATTCTCGGATTTATTAAAAGACACTACCCGCTTATTAGCGCAGTCTCTCTTTCTGCTCTCGTTATAGTGCTTGTTATTTTCTCCATCACTGCTCAATTTCCGAATAAAAAGACGCTACAGGACATGCCCACTTCTTCGCCCACAATCGCTCCAACAATTATTCCAAAGCCGAATAAAGACATCTACGAAGAAAGAACGGCGAAGGAAGAGGGGTTTATCAACTTTTCAGAAAATAGCGAACTTGCAACAGAGTCAAAAAAGAATATTCTTGCTGACGGCTCTATCAGATACACTGTAGGCTCGAAAAATCCGAATAGGTCAGACGTCGTTATTGTCAAAAATGGTATTTTTGTCTTTGCCAGACATGCTGTAATCGGCAACGATGTACGCGAAGGCTATAAGAGTCTTCTTGGCAAACGAGACACTATTTTCTCTATTCCGACTTTTTATGGTCCGGATACAGTAATCTATTTCTACTCTGAGGGAGGAACCGCCCTTACCGTTAATCCCACAACCAACACTGTCTATGAAGAATTCACTTTTCAGCCACCCATATCAGCGAAGCAATTCGACCTCAGCTACAAAGAGTATGCCCGCTAAAAGCGACTAACGCCATCATCCTTGGTCTTGCCAAGAAGGTCCCCAGCCTCTATGATTGGTGTATATGGTCAAGTATAAAAAGGTCGTTCTCCTTTCTTTTTTCTCTCTTTCCGTTTTACTTTTTGTATTTTTCGCCTTACAGCAAAGCGGCCTTTTATCCAGAGCGCAAGAACGCCCCGTAACTCCCCTTAGTCCTCCGCCGGCCACAAGCAAAGACGCTCTTCAGCTCAGAACGTTCGGCTATGTCACAATTGCACCTACTGGAGGCAAGGGTACCATCGCCACGCGTAGCGTTATAGAAGGCAAGGTTCCCCTCTATAAACAATGGGATCCGGAATGGTCAAGGATTAGCTACGGTTGCGGAGACACGATAGCCACTGCGGGATCAGCGATCACGTCTTTAGCAATGGTGATCAGCTGGGCATCGGGGAAAGAAGTATTGCCCCCCGAAACAGCAAGAAGAGCTCTAGAAAAAAACTGGAGACTCTGCGCGGGAGGCACAGCCTGGGAAGCAATGAGAGGCATACCGGCACTGTACGGATTGAAGGCCAAGTCAATTTCGTGGACTGAAGCAAAGCGCTATCTAGCACACAATATTCCAGTGATTCAGTCTCATGGATCAGGATATTTTACAAGCGAAGGACACTTTGTCGTATTGACCGGAGTCCAAAAAGGAAAATATAGCGTGAACGACCCCGACAACTACCACAGGACAGAGGCGACTGAGACACAAATAGCCACTTCTATGAAAGCCCAATGGGTAGTAATGAGATGAAAAAATATATCTTAATTGGTATTGGCCTTTTGGGAGCGCTCCTCCTTTTGCTTCTTCTTTCAGCGCTTCATAAATCAGCAATAGAAAACAAGGGCACTTCTCAGCAAATAATGCCAACGCCAACAAAAGCTCCTGTTGAGAAAAAGCCTCGTGATCTGGAAGTCTACTCAGAGACGGAGGGAACGCAGATATTATTTAACAACCAGGTTTACTTTACACCAGCCATAATAAAAAATGTTCCTCTTGGATCATATGCACTTGTCAGTCACAAGCCAGGCTATAAAGACGGCACCACTACAGTGGTCGTGGACGGGCTTCAAACAGTAAGGGTTCTTCTGAAACTAGAGCCGCTCCCGTCCGATAGCGCTATCAACGATACTGAGGGTGAATGGCGGGACTATTTTAATACGCAAGGAGACACCGAAAAAAAAGCCATTGAAACAAGAGAGGCTAAGTATCCTTTTACAAAATATCTACCTGAAGTCATCGACTCAGTTATGTTGGATTATGACGTAAATAAGGATGGATCTGTTCAGTATGTAGTGCGAGCCCTACCCGGCAAATCCTATGCAAGATCAGACTATGAGGATAAAATAAATAACTTCATCAATTCAAAAGGCGTGCCACCCGACACGCTCAATGTTATATGGAGATAGACTAATGCAATACGCTCTTGTAAAAAAGAGGATTCCGTTCTAGTATAGAATATGCTATGTCTAAATATTGGAAAATTACGACGCTTGCAGTCCTCCTCCCCTCTCTTTTTCTTTTTGTCTTTTTTGCTTTGAGTAGAAGCGGACTCATGTCTTGGGCAGCTCAGCAAATCGTTGTGCCAAAACCAGACGACAAGACAAGTGGCTCAAAAGACTCTATAAATCTCAGAACATTTGGCTACGCCACACTTACTCCAGAAGGTAGTAGCGATGGAGGTGGAGGCGGCGATGCAGGAGCACCTGGCGCCCCACACTGGCCATTTAAAGACAAAAGCCCTTCCCAATTTAATAGAATTGATGGAGGTTGGGATTTGCAGTACAAAACAACGACTGATGTGCTTGCTGTGCTTCCGGGGAAAATATACAATCAGCGTACCCTCTCACATGCAAGCGGAGGTGGTTTTGGGGGCGACTATCCAGTTGTCAAGCTTGACACGCCTCTCTCAGTAAAGGTGAGCGGTAAGGATACGTCTTTTATTGCCATATATTATGGGCACGTGCATATGAAAAAAAATCTTAAGGATGGGGATCATGTCAATGCAGGAGACCCAATTGCCACAACGGATCCAAATGGCGTAGGAGGCGCTCCTCCCAACTGGGTCGAAGTGGGGTTTGATAAGGGGACAGCCAATCCTGTAGGAGGCAGCGGAGCAGGCACTCCTGTAGGTTTTGCGATTTGCGATTGGCTTCATGGGGCGAAATGCCCTTCAAAATAAATATAATTATGAACTTTTTAACAAACGAGCAAAAACTTAAAATAATTGATTTTCTTAAGAAGAACAAATTAATTATTTTGCCTACCCTATGCATATTGGTCATCGTGGTAATCGTCTTGCTTTTTTCTCAAGCTGATAAGCAAGCTGAAAAAAAGGCTCAAGCACTCCCAACCGTAACCGTCCTCTCTCGGGCTCCAGTTTCGACCACTCCGCTTCCCGCTGAAGGACCAGGACAACCAGTTGCTGCCGAATTTGAGCAGACATGGGATCCCATCTACTTCTCTGATGACTTTATGAGCGGTATGCCTTTTGAAAAGAAGCAACTTCCTAACGGATCTGTCACCTATACATATGCGTCTGACAATCCAACAAGACCCGACATGATTATGGTGAAGGATGGACTTGCTATTTTTAAACGAATGATCGTCCTTAATGTGACCACTGAGAACTATGTGAGAGGTCAGGGGAAACCAGACTACATAGCGCGCGGCTCAGTATTCTGGGGGCCTGATGCAATCACCTACCTCTACTTTAAGAAAGGCATTGCGTTTGTCGCAAGCCCAAAAACAAATGTGGTATTTGAGCAGATAACCTTTCAGCCCGTCTCGCCGAGACAATATAAGCAAGTCTATGGGGAAGATCTCGTAGGAGATCTTAGTAGGCCATAGATTGCCCCAAATCCCCTTGTAAAAACTTTTCTCTATCCGTATTATTAGTCTATATGCAGAGAAATCTCAAGATTACGACTCTCACTTTCTTGCTCTTCTCCTTCTTTTTCTCAATTCTTTTTACCTTGCAGACAAGAGGGGTGCTGCTTAAAGCGCAAGGACCAACACCCACAGGTATACCCGTTCTTCCTATTTTTACAAGCACGAATGAGTCAAAAAACTCCATCCAGCTTCGGACATTTGGCTACATAACGATTGCGCCACCTCGTAAAGAAGGTGACGAAGGCAAGGATGGAGGAGTAAGCCCATTACCCGATACAGAGGGCAATGTCGAGCCCACCACAAGTGACTGCGGCAAAGCCGAATATAAAAAATATATGAATATGCTGCCAGGAGACAGAAAGGGGAAGAACTATGGAGACCCACAATGCACTTTTAGCAAGGACAAGCTAATGGAAGTTTTGACCCAAAAAGATCCGGCCCAAGCAAAGGCGTGGTTTTGCCTAGCAGACCCTGAAAGCGGATACAATCCAAATGCATGGCTGGGAGCGTCAACCAGCGGAGCAGGAGCATATGGACTCTATCAAATGAATCCTCCTGAAAAAGGAAACGGGCAGTATGATAACGGATATGTTGTCTGGACTATGCAAATTACCAATGCTATTGCATACAAAGCCCAGAAGATAAAAAATAGTTGGTCATATTGGGACTCTCGATCGCGAGCAAAATGTGGTATTTGATTCAAAGTCATAGAGCGAGTAGTATTATTGTGCTATGTATAAAAAAATAAAAAAACACTATTCCCTTATTCTTATTATTGGGGCAACATTGAGCTTCATCTTCCTCTCTCTTGTTTTCTTTTCTTCACGTCGATTACAAGGCACTTCCACTCTGCAAACACAGCCTTCAGCGCTACCAACGCAACCTGCAGTTACACCTCTTGATAAATATCCTGTGGACTACAACACAAAGGCAAGTCAGAGCTTCTGGGAGAAGGTGGATAAACTACCCCCTCTATCAAGCGCAGATGTCAAAGCAAAAAATAATCTCCTTCTTGCAACTCTTAAGACAACTGACTCAGGAGGGGTTGTGTATGAATCTGCAAATGTAAGTGTCGATTATGTACACGCTCTGGACATTTTTCAAGCAAAAATTCTCACCAGAAATCTTTCTCAGGCAAAAAATGAAACAGTTGCATGGCTTAGGGGCTATGGGCTGAGCAATCAGGGAATTTGTAATCTTCCAATTATGTTTAGTATCGACA
Organism: Candidatus Levyibacteriota bacterium; assembly: GCA_023245515.1. Lineage (GTDB taxonomy): Bacteria > Patescibacteriota > Microgenomatia > Levybacterales > UBA12049 > JAHFKE01. The sequence continues at coordinate 13,045 of JAHFKE010000017.1, read as the reverse complement.
TTTTTGTGGCCCAGTCGCTCAAAGGAGAAGACATCACCTTTAATCCTCTTCCTGATGGCTGCCAATAGGCGCTATTATTCTCCCGCTCTTGTAAAAATTGCCCCCCACCTTTATCATTAGCTTATATGCGCAAAAATGTAAAAATTGCGACTTTGGTTGTCTTCTTCTTTTCTTTCTTCTTCTCGATCCTTTTTACCTTGCAAACAAGAGGGGTGCTGCTTAAAGCGCAAGGACCAACACCCACAGGCGTACCAGTTGTACCTGTCCTCTTGAAAACTACCAATGGCTCAAAAAGCTCTGTACAACTTCGGACATTTGGCTATGCCACACTTACACCGCCTGGGTGGACGGGTAGTCAGATAAGCGGAGCCGACTACGTTACACCAAGTACTAATACCTGTGGAAGATATAACCTATCAAAAACCAAAGGAAAGAATATTGGGGATCCCAATTGCACATTTACTAAGGATAAGCTCTATGCCCTTCTGCAACAACAAGACCCAAAACATGCAGCCCTGTGGTTCATAACTATAATTCCGGGCGAGAGTGGGTACAATCCGACTGTCGTAGGCTGGCCGCCAGGACAAGCTTCCATAGATGCTGGCGGAGCATGGGGCCTCTACCAGATGGGAAGCTCCACCCCTGCAGGACAAGCTCCACCAGCACGAGGAAAAAACGGGCCCCTTGACAGGGGGGATGTTAATTGGGAAACGCAAACAACCAATGCTATTGGCTATAATAGAAACCAGAAATGTGGTTTTCGATATTGGGCAACAGCAAGATCTCTCTGGGGAAAACTAAGCTGTTAATCCCTGCATAAAATGAGATAAGATACTTATATGGAAGCACAAAGACCAAGCCGTCTTACTATACTTATCGCCGCATTTATTGTTCTTGTTGTTATCGTTATCTTATCAACATTTCTTTTTTCATCTTCAAGCACCAAAAAAGCTGCTACAAAAGTCAGTCCTTCGCCAGCCCCAACGCTTACATCTACAGACTACAATGATCAACCAAGTCCAACTGGTATACAATTCTCCGAAGATCAAAAAATCTTACTTGAACGTTTTGAAAACAGAGAACTACTCTCCGCAAACGATACGCAAGCTGTAGAAAAAATACTTTCACTTTTGCCCCAAAAGGAGGAGTCAGGAATTATCTATGCTTCAGGAAATATCCATATTGAATATGTGAAGTCTGCAGATATCTTCCAGGTTGAGATATTAACGACCGATGTTGCAAAAGCAAAAACGGAGGGAAATGCGTGGTTTATAGAACATAACATAAGTCAAAAAGGAATTTGCGAATATCCTGTGCAGTTTTATCTTAATTTTGAAGTTAAGCAGCAACTACGTGGAACCAATACCGATTTTAGTCCCCTTGCTCCCGGCTGCTAGAAGAGTAAGCCCCTTGTAAAAATCTCGCCCCCTCTTTATTATTGATCTATATGTATACGGGTCTCAGGGTCACAGTGCTCGTTCTCTTTTTCTTCTCCTTCCTCTTTTCGGTCATTTTTACCCTGAGGACAAAAGGCGTTTTGCTTAAGGCCCAAACACCTGCCCCTACAGGAGTACGCGTGCTACCAGTCATGCTCAATAACACCAGCGGCTCCAAAGACGTGGTACAGATGAGAACCTTCGGTTTTGTCACACTGACACCACCTGGAGGAAACTCGTCTGTCACCAGCGGTGATAGCGGCTGGCCGTTTCCCAAAAAGTCTCCCGCACAATATCGAAGAATTGACGCGGGATGGGATCTGGAATATCACCAAAAGACCCCCGTATTTGCCATAGCCTCAGGTACGGTTAGTAAAGCAGGCAATAACCCGGGGGGCTTTGGCGTAGACTATCCACTCCTGACACTTGACGCTCCAATATGTGGCTACAAGCAACTCTACTATGGACATGTGCACCTTGATAGAAGCGTACTAGGCAAGCATGTCAATGTCGGCGATGTTATGGCAAATACGGACCCAAACGGTGTAAATTCGCCATCAAATTGGCTTGAGGTTGGATTCTGGAGAGGTGGGCCTGTGGGAAACAGTCAGGGGGCATACCCCACCCTGGCCGGAAGACAAGTCAAGAGTTGGATGCTAAGTGGCAATTGCTCGGGTAATTAGACGTATGGCTGAATTATTACAAAACATAATCACTCTCTTTAAAAACAAAAAAGTGCTTGTCGCCTCCATGGTGGCTGTGCTCTTAGTAATCTTCCTTCTCGCCCTCTTCCTCCCCTCCGCTGCGCCCCAAACTATAAAGAAGCCCAAGGCTAGCCTGCCAATCAAATCGACACCAACATTCTCAAGCATCACCCCTACCAGCGAGGACGGGCCAATACCAACTGGTCCTCATTTTCAAGAAGAAGTGGTCTCTGCATGGGGAGCGGTGGACTTTTCAGAAAACGATCTTACAGGACTAAGCTCTCAAAAGGAGTTACTTCCAGACGGGACGACCAAGTACACATTCGACTCTGAAAGGCCCGGTAGACGGGACATGATCCTTGTTAAAGATGGGATTATCATATTTACCAGGCAAACCGTCTTGGATTCAAAAACAGACAATTACATAGCTGCTAATGGAAAACCTCAGTATACGATAAGAGAAGTAGGCTTTTATGGACCAAATTCGGCAACATATGCCTATCCGACTCGGGGAATCTCCTTTACTGCCAATACAAAGACCAACGAGGTGGTTGAGCAATTCATCTTCAAACCCCTCTCAATTGAAGAATTTAATGAGAAATATAAAGCATATCTCCTATAGTGAGTCCTAAGTTTGCACACGGATTGGCATAATGAGGTGAAGAAATGACACATTCCCTTGCAATTTAAAGACCCCAGGATTCAAAGGTCCTGTCATCTCAAACACCATCTGTTTATCTTCAACATTACCCAAAACGTCCAATAGATACCTACTATTAAAGGCGATCTCATTATCCTCCCCCGTTAAGATAGATTCAACATCAACACTATTCTCGCCCACAGAAGATGATTGAGATGATACAGTAATATGGTCTTTCTTAAAAGAAAGCTTAATAATATTGGCAGCGTCCTTTGCAAAGATCGAACATATCTTAACTGCCTTAAAAAGTTCTTCCCTATCAAAAGTAATACTGACAGAAAAATCATGAGGAATTCTTTTTTCAAAATTAGGAAATTCTGCTTCAATAAGTCTCCCCATAAGAATCGTATTGCCCTGCTCAAAAAGAATCTGACTTGATTCCTGGGATATATACATCGAAATCTCTTGCTTCTCTTCCTTTAGAGACATAAGCTCTCTAAAGACCCGTGCAGGGACGATAAATGATGTAGACTCCTCATTATACTCACTTTGGGTTTTGTAGTGCTTCAGCGAAAGCCTGTAGCCGTCTGTTGCCACTAAAAGAAACCCTTCTCGTTCCTTCTTTACCAAAACCCCCGAAAGAGCAGGTCTTGCAATGTCCTGACTTGCTGAAAAAACAACTAAAGAAAGATCTTTTTGAATATCTTTTTCCTGTAAGACAGCAATCATCTCACCTTTTTTGTCATAGAGCTTTGGAAATTCCGCACCATCTATCGTTTGGAGAACACTTTTTGTTCTCTTGCTAACGATCTCCAACGTTTCCTTTTTAGTTTCAAGCGTAATACTATCGTCAGATATAGAGCTGAGAAGTTCTGAGAAAATCTTGGCTGGTACTGTGGTTGCTCCAGCCTCCTCTACCTTACCCGGGACAATAACTTCAATTCCTATCTCAAGATCAGTTGCTTTGATGCGTATCCCCTCCTCCGTTGTCTCCAGGAGAACATTCAGAAGTATCGGTAATTGGTTTTTTTGTGAAATAGCATGATTAACAAAGGAGAGCTTACTTTGTAAATTGCTTGTTAAAATAGTTACTTTCATAGTATATCTAAGTTGTTGTAGTAGTGTATAGGGAAATGTGGAGAAAAGCAAGAATTCGCCTTCTTATCATGGGTAGAAAAATGTGGACAACTTGTTGATAAAAATGGGGAAAGAAGGTGTATATCTTTCTCATTTTAGGTTATCCCAATCTTTTACCCATGGAGACTCTGCTTTATCCCCATAACCTCCGCAGAAAGCTTAGCATCGTTCTCCACAAGCTTTTCTATCTTACCCACACCATGCATGATTGTCGTGTGGTCACGTCCTCCGAGTATTCCCCCAACATCCATGAGGGTAAGTCCCAGCTCCTTATGAAGAAGATACATGCAGACCTGCCGTGCTTTAACGAGCGAAGCATCCCGCTTCGGCCCTTTGAGCTGCGTTGGTTTAATATTATAAAATGAACAGATAGTTTTTATAACGTCCTCAGCATGGATCTGTCCCCTCTTTTCTTCCCGCACTGCGCTTAAACTTCTTTTTGCAAGCTCAAGCGTGAGTGGTTCATCGGTAGTCTTTGCTTGTGTGGCAACGCGTAGAAAAAGTCCCTCGAGGCTTCGCATGTCATTGGCGTTTTGGGCAAGGAGGGTTGCTACTTCAGTTGGGAGCTCAAAGCCCATCTCTTTAGCCTTGATACCAAGTATCGCTATTTTTAATTCAAAATCAGGCGCTCCAATATCCACGGTCAGTCCTCCTGCAAAGCGCGATGACAATCTTTTTTCCAGACGTTTTATCTCATGTGGCGGCCTATCTGATGAAAGGCAGATTTGCGAGCCGTTATCAATCAGAATATTAAAGGTGTGAAAGAGCTCCTCCTGAACCTTCTCCTTTCCTTCGATGAACTGAATGTCATCGATAAGAAGAAGATAGACAGAGCGGAACCTCCTCTTCATCTTTGAGGTCTCATTATTTCTTATAGCTTCAATAACTTCATTGGTGAACTCTTCACTTGTTATGTAGACAATCTTTTTGCTTGGGTCTTTCTGATAAACATGATTAGCAATGGCATGCATGAGATGCGTCTTGCCTACTCCGACCGGGCCATAGAGAAAAAGCGGATTATATGAAGTGCCGATATGCGCAGCAACGGTTTGTGCTGATACGAAGGCTAACTGATTACTGCCTGAGACGGCAAAGGTCTGAAACGTATAGCCCGCACGCACTCGTGGAAGGTGCCCAACTTGGAGTGGCTGCGTGGCCTCTGCAACCACGGTTTGGGGTCTTGGCTCCTCGTCATCACCAAAGAGCGGACCTATGCTATCTGATCCTTTCTGCGAGACAAGGTTTTTGGGGATAAAAAGCAAAGACATATCGCGACCCGTGTGTTTATCAAGAGAAGCCTTTACCTCTGTAGAGAATCTTGTTTGCAACATGGTGGCAGAGAAGGACGGTGCTGCAATCGTTGCGATATCGTCTTCAATTGAGGTCAGTTTGGCTGTTAAAAAGAGCATCGATATATTTCCGCTTGAGACTTTCAGGCGCATATCGTCCACCACTAATTTCCATATTGCATCAAGATGTTTGTTCATAAAATCCTCAGGAGAAAAGAAAGGAGCAGGTCTTGTATAGAGCAGTTTAATAATGTGGATAACTACTTGTCAAGGAGGAAAAAGGTTTTGCAGTAAGATTTTAAAATGCGAGACCGTTGGATGTCGTATTAAGCATCGAATTGTTTTTCGTTGCGGGGAGTGCTATGTTTAATTTATGGGAAGAGAAGGTGTCCCGCGCTTCATGGGAAGCGAGATAGAGTATGGATATAGACTTCCTACAAATAGGGTTGGTTTGGGTTTAAATGAGACTGAGTTGAAATTCCGGCCGCCTATACCCCATGTTGGGCAATTTCTTATAAATGGCGCAAAGCTTCACATTGATGTTGGCTTTATAGAGTATGCGACCCCTGCCTGTGAAAGCCTGGATGACCTAGTAGTACATGAGCTAGCAGGCGAGGAGATAGTTTGGGAGACGTATGGTGTCCCTGAAGCATCTTCGCTTATGACGCTTCATAAGCGTATTTCTGCACCCGACAGCACTCGATCAAAAACAGCTAGTTATAGTGCGGGTGCCCACGAAAATTACTCAACGCTTGTTGATCTTTGGGGTGAAGGGGCGGCGGATACTGCCGAAGACTTGCTCGTCCACTTCGCCACACGGCCGATCTATACTGGTGCGGGCCAGCCCACCAGGGATGGATACATGTTGGCTCAAAAAATACAACACATAAAGCACGAGGTTAATCATGGAACGACCGGTAACAATAAGCCGCTTATCAACACCAGAAATGAGCCGCATTCAGAAGGGGGGCGCGGTTTGCGGCGTCTCCATGTCGTGAATGGGGACGCGAATATGTCTCTCTGGCAGTTGCGCATGAAATTCGGTCCAACCTCTCTTTTTCTACACCTTCTTGAGCAGGATATAGACGTAAGCGACTTGCGTCTTGCGCACCCGCTCCTCGCTGCTAAGCAGGTGGCAGGTGGCGTTGATGGTATTGGTGTTTCGCTCCGATTGCGCTCAGGAGCAACAGCAAGTGCAGTTAATATTCAAGAGGAGTTGGCAAGGCGAATGGCAGAGTTACTTCCTGAGCGCATGGATCTTTCTAAGCAGGAGAAGAAGGTTGTAGAAGGCCTCTTTGCCATCACCGACGCGTTGAAGCGCTATCGTGCGGGAGAAGGTGATGTGTCGTTGCTAAAAAAGCTTGATTGGTATACGAAAAAAGAAATACTTGATGGTTATGCAGAAAAGCATGAAGGAATCACTATGCAGAGGAGAGAGCAGATCGATCTTCATTATGATCAGCTACCTGAAGGTCTGGGTACAAGGTTGCGCCAAGGTGTGGATGAAGAGAAGGGTAAAGGGGAGGGCAGGTTCTTCTCCGATATGCCAAGCAGAGAAGCTATTGATCGCGCCAGAACTACCCCGCCTCCTGGAAGATCTCAGTTGCTTGGGGCGCTTGTTAAAGAGGGGCATAGTAGGAATCTTCTGAACGCGCATGTTGGTTGGGACTACTTTTCTTATTTGGGCCGGAAGCGCGATCTAGGCCCAGTGGAGGTTCGCTATACTGAGGAGGAGATTGCTGAAAAGGTGCGCGAGTTTTTAGAAGACCCTGTCTAGTTGTTTTTTAAAGCGAGAGGCATATAATGAATATATGACCGAGCAGAAAAGTCCAATAAAGGTAACCTCTCCTCTTATTGTGGGGGGAGCACTTCTTCTGCTTGTCGCTTCTGCTTTTGCTGTTTCTTCAAAAAGTAAATCGGCAGTAGCGCCCGCTCCGACCTCTCAGCCGTCAAAGGCACAGAGTTCAGAGATGCATGATGCGTATGAGCAGCCTAAGGAAAGTAACGGATTGATTGTTGTTGACATCATTAAGGGTGGAGAGATAGAGCAAAAAACAATCACAGTGAAGCCTAATGTTGTGATAGCTTTCAAGAATGAAGATAATATCCCCCACGAGATAGTCTCAGATGATACCGGTAAAGATGCTTTCAGCACTGGTGTGGTAAAACCAGGCGAACAGCTGTATATTGCTCAATATAAGACTCCTGGCACTTACACCTATCATGTGAAGTCCGATCCGAGCAAAAAAGGAACAGTTATTGTTAAGGAATAGTCTCATGCAAAATAGGCGCTATCTTTTTCTGATCTTGCTACTTATTCTCGGTGCGGCTCTTTATATCAGTATTGGCAGTCTCAGGCCTCAACCAAAAAATCCTAGCGAGGACGCAAGGCAGATAATAAAAGAGTGTCAAGAGAAAAAAGCAGAAAAAGAGCCTTGCTATATTGAAAAATTCACCGACTTAACAAAGAAGAATCCCATCGAGTATTCGCTAAAAACCCTTTCTTTGATAAGAGAAGCAGGTGGGGTTGCCAATGGCTGTCACTTCATAGCCCACGTCATGGCGACCGCCGAAGTAAGAAAAAATCCCCCACAATGGGAAGATGTTTTGAGTAAGATTTCCACAAGCGATTGTACAGGAGGATTTATTATGGGAGCGATCGAAGGACACAAGTTGTACGATAGAGCGTTTGTCCTTGACGCCTCCTCCCTGTCTCGTATCTGCCGCAAGGTCATTGAGAGAACAGCTGGTTATGGTGATGATCAAACCTGTGCGCACACGATGGGACATTTACTACTGGTAGATACTAAGGGTAGTCTTGCCACCGCGACTCGGGTTTGCGACAGCGTACAAAAAGAATATCAGTATGAATGTTATGCTGGCGTCTTCATGGAGAATCTTTATCGAAGGAACCTGTTTGTTCACGGAGTAGGAAAATCTTTTGCGTGGAATAAAAAAACGCTTGCAGAGCAAGAAGAGCTTTGTTCATCATATCCATATCTTCCTGCGAAGGCATGCTGGAGACAGCTGTCTCATATGTATGTTGTTTTGGAAAAGGAGCCCCAGAAAGTATTTGCAGCCTGCTCTCGGACAGGCAGAGAAGATTTTCGCGATGCGTGCTATTTTCATGCGGTTGGGGTCATGACGCTTTTGTCGGGTGACTCAGCCAAGCTCAGGCCGCTCTGTGTTCCCTACTCTGATAGTCCTGATAAGTTTTCGAGTTGTACAGATGTCATAGTCAGTGCGCTCCTCGACAGTTCTTTAATGCTCTTTCCTAAGGCATCTGAATTCTGCAAGTCACTCTCTGACCAGTATAGAAAGCCCTGCATGGACATTTTGGAGATAAGAAAAAGATCCTTTGGGCCCGAATTGTCAAAAGGCTGATCTCATGGTATACTAAGCGAATGGAAAGATTGACAAAGCTTAAAAAGGTCAAGCGCAAAAGAAAGCATGGATTCTTGACACGGATGAAAACACATGGCGGACAGAAAATGCTTAAGAGAAGACGGGATCAGGGAAGAGAGCAGCTATCTGTTTAGTAATTAACCTTTTTTTGTCAAATCTTAACTGCGCAGCCGCCTTTGACGCGTCTAAATGCTAAATGTTACCTAAAGAATATCGCCTCCCATCGAATACAAGACTAGTAAAGCCGCATTTTTTCAGAACTCCTCTTTTTGCTGTGAAGATTTCCCAAACTGATTTGCCACAAAACAGATTTGCCTTTCTGGTCAGAAAAACTGTTGATAAGCGGGCCGTTGTGCGAAACAGGATAAGAAGGTTGCTTCGTTCTTGCATTGAAGAGCTGATTGAGCAGATTCCCTCAGGGTATGACATGCTTTTTTTTCTGGAAAAAGGTATAATGGAAAAATCTCAAAAGGAGTTGCGTCTTGAGCTAAAAGCTTTTTTAAAACAAAAAGGCTTGCTGAAAACAGAAGTTGTAAGCCAACCCAACACTAGAGTATGAATTACTTAGCGCTTATTTTATTATCTCTTTACCAAAAAGTTTTATCTCCCCTTCTTCATCAGCTTTTGGGTGTGCGAACGGCCTGTCGTTATTCCCAAACGTGTTCTGAATACGCAAAACATGTTATCCAGGAGTATGGTATACTTCGCGGTGGAGTCTTGGCTGTGAGAAGAGTTCTTTCCTGCTCACCCTTCGGACAATTGCCAGCTAATAGCTTATCGTTAACTAAAAAAGTTAAAAGTTAAATTGTTAAACCATTATGGATATTTTTAATACACTACTTATACACCCGATGATCAATGGCCTTGTGGTCATTTATCATGCGTTAACATGGCTACACGCTCCCTTTGCTTTGGGATTCTCTATCATAATTTTTACAGCGATTGTCCGCACTCTCATAAGCCCTCTTATGAAGGGAATGCTGGTACAGCAGAAGAAAATGCAGGAGATAAATCCTCAGCTCACTAAAATAAAAGAAAAGTACAAGGGTGATTCTCGTAAGCAGCAAATGGCACAAATGGAGCTTTTTAAGGCTAATGGGATAAATCCCGCTGCTGGCTGCCTTCCTCTTCTTGTTCAGTTCCCTCTTTTTATCGCCTTGTATCAGGCGCTACTCAAGATTGTGAGTCTTCATTCTGTGAAGGACTTGAACCACCTGCTTTATAGTGGGGTTCCACACCTTGATCGCATGTGGGACACGACCTTCTTTGGACTTCCTTTGGGCGCATCCCCTTCAGCGTTATTGCCTAAGCTGGGAGGTGCTATCGTACTTGTCTCTGTTATCACAGGACTTCTCCAGCTTTTCCAGTCAAAAATGATGGCACCATCTGCTGCAGCGTCGAAAGACAAGCCCAAGGTGGATGATTTTGCTACCACTCTTCAAAAGCAAATGCTCTTTATGGTTCCTGTCATGATAGGATTCTTCTCATTCACCTTCCCGATCGGTATAACTTTGTACTGGAATACTTTCACGATTTTTGGTATCATACAACAATACAAGACGCAGGGATGGGGCGGGCTTGCTGATTGGCTAAAATACATCAAGAAAAAGAAATAAATATATGGAAGAAGCATTAACAAAAAAAGAACTAAAAATAATAGAAGAAGTAGTCGAGAAAGTATTCTCACTTCTTGAGATAAGTGCGACCTTTACACTTGAAGAAAAAGGAGAAGGTGTCGACGTGTTGGTAGAGACTCAGGATACAGGTATTATTATTGGCTATCATGGAGAAATGCTTGAGTCGCTTCAGCTTGTTATCTCATTGATAGTTAGTAAGAAAGTCGGCAGATTCATCAGAATCTCCATAGAGGTTGATGAGTACAAGAAGAATAGAACAGAGCAGCTTGAGAGACTCGCTATGGATGCCAAAGAAAAAGCTCTTGAAGAGAATCAGGAGCAGGTATTGTCTTCATTGAAATCATGGGAGCGCAGAATTGTTCATATGTTCCTCAAAGAAGATGATCAGGTCATCTCAGAGTCTGCAGGAGAAGGCAAAGAGAGAGTATTGATTGTAAAACCAAAAGCTTAAAGACTCAAGGCTCCCCAATCTCCCCGAGATATTCTATCGAATCCTATTATCGGAAAGTAAATCGGCTTAATTTTCAGTTTTCAATCAATGTTTCAATGTTTAAGCATCATTTCATTGAGAAATTCAATGGAAATTTCAAATTGTAAATTTGAAATTTGGCTGTGTGGTAGAATAGTGTGGACAAAATGATGAGCCGCTACAAAACCGAAAAACTTCTTTTCTATCTTCTTATTCTCTTTCTTCCCACGCAGCTTGGTAAACACTTCTGGCCAAGTTTTAGCAGTATCATGGGTATTAGGATCGACTACCTCTCCCCCACCCTCTACTTCACTGACGTTCTTATTCTTCTTCTCCTCATTTTTTGGTTAAAGAAGCACTTTCAGATAGCAGCGCTCAAAGACCAACTGGTCAATAACAAAGATGTTGGCATCTATCTATCCTACATTAGCTTTCTTCTTTTTATTATTTTTTCTTCGCCTGAGATACTTCGGGGTCTTTATTTCTTTTTGAAGTTTCTCGAGCTGTCCTTCCTGGCATTTTATATTGCGGGGAACATACGGGAGAAAATTCATACACAAAGGATTGCCGTGCTGCTTGCAATCGGGGTTATTTTTGAATCTTTACTCGCGCTTTTTCAATTCGCAAAGCAAGGATCAGTTGGGGGCGTTTTCTATTTTTTGGGCGAGCGTCTTTTTGCGTTGGGTACTGCGGGAATTGCGAACGCTTCTCTTGATGGAGAGCTGGTGCTTAGACCGTACGGAACATTCCCCCACCCCAATGTACTAGCCGGTTATCTGGTCGTAGCGTTGACGTTTATTGTTTTCTCTTTTGTGAACAAGGAAAAGCCTTGGCTAAGGATGCTCTTTTTTACCTCCTTTGTTATTGGAACATTTGCACTCCTCTTTAGTATGAGTAGGATTGCGATAGTCCTTTGGATGGCCTTTCTTTCCATAGCCTTATTGGCAAGGGTGAGAAAAAAGATACACATGATTGCTTTGGCTCTGATTGTGATCGGACTTTTCCTGGGGACCTATGCTCTCTTCCCGAATCTTGTCTATAGATTTTCGCAAACAAGTTTGAGAGAAGAGTCTCTGCAGCAACGGAACGAGCTTATACATTCCGCAGCTATCATGATTGATGAGCGGACAAAATTCGGAGTTGGTTTGGGAAACTTTCTTCCGGTTCTTGGAGCTATCCAGAAGCCTTTGTCTTTTGGCTTATATCTTCAGCCGGTGCACAACATTCTCTTATTGGTTGCAGCTGAGACGGGAGTTGTGGGCTTTATATTTTTCACAGGCTTTCTTGTGGCAACACTTATGAAATCGCGAAAGCATCTCTCGTTATTCCTTATGATTCTGAGTGTCGTTGTTCTTGGATTTTTTGACCATTACTTTTTGACCCTTCAACAGGGACAGCTTTTGCTCGCCTTAGTAGTGGGGTTATGCTGGCGCGGCGGGGGACAGGAGAGCGGAGAAGATTATGATCCCGAGAGGAGTTTTAAGAATATGAAAAGGCTTGTTAAAGAGCGGTTTCAATTCCGTACATGAGAAGATTCTCCAAGTTTTTCACAATAGCAGCTTCGCTTTGTTCCGGCGATTGGCCCGAGGGATTAGATTTATAATCCTGGGATACACAAATCACAGTACGGCTGGTAAGGGGTGAACATCTTTACGACAAAGATTGCTAAGAGCGTAATAGCAATACCGATAACCCCCACGACAATGTAGCGTCTTGTCTTCCTATCTTTCGTCCTATTTTTTCCCAATGTGATCCATCTGACAATGCCAACAATAACATAAAGAAAGAAAATGAGCGCGCTAAGGTATGAAAGGATATTTATATATCTGAATAAGAGCACTGATATATTAATATGACCACTGGAGATTATAGGCATAAGCGTCCTTATGTAGTTAGTATCTATAAGGGGATAGTCAGCGTTTGTAAAAAGAGCCAGCAGAGTCAGCGCTGCTGCAAGTCCCAGTATTCCTAAAGTTATTTTTTTAATACTCATAGCTGTATATCCATTATAGATAAATCTTTATTTCTTGGTTAATCCTTCTCTTCAACAACTTCATGAAAACATATTTTTCATCCGCTTTCATATTCTGACACGCGAAATTTTTTGAAAACACTCAATTTGTAGGAGCATAAAAGGGAATACTCCCGTTACCATAATAGATAATTACAGAGAGATAGCTTAGAATGAAGAATCCTAGGATTGCAACAACAACGCCAATAGCTCCTACGACAACATGATGCTTTGCCAGCTTAATCCTTGGCTTATCTTTTCTTGATACGATTAGTCTGACAATTCCATACGTAAGTATAAGAAAGGAGGCGAGAGCT
>JAHFKE010000016.1 GCA_023245515.1 Candidatus Levyibacteriota bacterium | reverse complement strand
GGCCAGTAGGTCTTCTTAAAACCAAAATACTTGTAGGCAGTAGTCTTGCCCCAATTATTGTGGCTATAAATTGTCAAATGTTGGTGGTTGTGCTACTATTTGCTTGATGAACGATACACCCTTTCAAGATTTTCCACCGTATGTGCAGCAATCGAAGGGTAAGCCAAAGTTCTTGGTGCTCTTTCTTATTGTTTTTGTTCTTGTTTTGGCAATCCTTGCAGGGTTATATTTTCTGGGAGGGGCAAGCAAGAAGTCAATTGATAAGGTCATGCCTGTTCCAACTAGCGCTATCGTTCTTCCGAGCCCTACGCCGGCAAGCCCGTCAGCTTCAGTATCAATCTTGCCTAGCGGAAAAATCACTCCTACATCAAAGATAGGGCCTACGGGAGTCAGTTCATCTACACAAAGGAGTGAACTGAAAGTAGCAGTGCTCAACGGAAGCGGGGTTGTAGGTGCTGCTCAAAAAACATCTTCATATTTGAAAGAGTTAGGATATAACGTGGTGAGCACCGGTAATGCCGATGGCTATTCCTATACAGGTATTACCATCAAAGTAAGAAAGAACAAAAGTGCGTATCTTGCTATGTTGAAAAAAGACCTACCACCCATTGCATCTAAAGGCGCGACAATCGTAGGGAGTATTGACGACACCATCGCGACGGATGCTGAGGTGATAGTTGGAAAATAGTTAAAAGTGCAAAGCTAAAAATTAAAAGTTAAGGTATTTTTATTTATGAATGTCCTTCCTTTATTTTGCACTTTGAACTTTGCATTTTGAATTTGATTATGAAAGTTTATTTAGCTACTGATCATGCTGGTTTTGATTTAAAGGAAGAGGTAAAAACTTTTCTAAAGGAGGAGGGTTATGAAGTGGAGGACTGTGGAGCCTTTACAGCTGACCCCAATGATGATTATCCTGACCTTGTTCTTCCTGCCGCGATGAAAGTCTCGAAGGATCCTGAAGGACTAGGTATTATTTGCGGAGGATCAGGGCAAGGTGAGGCCATGGCAGCCAACAAAATAAAGAATATTCGTTGTGGTGTGTTTTACGCACCAGCTGCCCCGCATAGCGCAGCTGACATTAATGGAAGAATAAGTGAAGATCCTTTTGAGATGGTGCGCTTGCTTCGTGAGCATAATAACGCTAATATGCTCTCTTTGAGTGGCAGATTTTTACAAGTCGAAGATGCATGTAGAGCAGTGAAGATTTTTCTAGAAACACCCTTTTCTGAGGAGGAGAGGCACAAAAGGAGAATAGGGAAGCTTGAGAATGACCAATTGCCAATGACCACTTCTAGGATTTGAGCATTTTGGACTGATTGGTTATTAAATTTGATATTTGTTAATGTATGTACGAAATTATTCCTAGTCCTGGAACACAAGATAAAGAATGGTCTGCGATTGAAAAAAAAATCGAACTAGTCAGATCGTTCTCTCGAACTATTCACATCGATGTGATCGATGGTAAATTTGCTGACAATACTACCTTTTCAAATGCAGCGTCTTTTGGCGAATATAGTAAGAACCTGAAAGCGGGTGGGACAGACCCTTTTACGGGAGAATCAGAGTTCAAATTTGAGGTACATCTGATGGTAGATAATCCTATCGAGCATGTAAAGCGATGGGCAGATGCCGGCTTTGAGCGCTTCATAGGACAGATTGAGAAGATGCCCGATCAAGCAGCATTCGTGGCAGAAGCGCAGCTATGGGGAGAGGTGGGGCTTGCACTTGATAAAGACACGCCGCTAGATGCTCTCAAGGTCCATCCTGATGATCTGGATGTCATACTTGTTATGACAATTAAAGCCGGCTTTTCAGGGCAGAAGCTTGAAGAAGAACTTCTTGAAAAAGTAAAACAAATACGGGAAGAGAATGAATACATGCCAATAGAAGTAGATGGCGGTATTAATGACGAAACGATAGAGGTTGCTGCAGCAGCAGGGGCTACCCGCTTTGTGACAACGAGTTTTCTCTATGAATTAGGAACACCGAAAGAGCAGCACGATCTTCTGATGAAAAAGCTGGAAGAACTCAAACCCCTAGAAAAGTAGAAGCAGGAATCAAGAAATAAGAGTTAAGGAAAACCAGGATTTTATTGTCATGAAAATTGTCAGACAAAATGATAAGGAGTGGGAGGATAAGAAAGGTTATAGCAAGAAAGTATTCTTGAGCCCCTCAGATTTAAGTTCAGCAGGCAACGTGATTCAGGAAATAAAGATCAAGGCAGGCGAAACCGCAGCCGAGCATTACCACAAAAAACAAACTGAAGTTTTCTATTTTCTCAACGGAAACGGATACTGGGTTATTAACGGAGTAGAGCAGCGGTTTACTGCGGGCGATGTGTTGGTTGTTGAGCCAAACGATAAGCACATTGTGGTGAACAATACGCAAGAAGACTATCTTTATGTGGCTTTTAAGGGAAATTTTGAAGAAGATGATAGCTATTGGGCTGACTAGTCGTTATTAGCAATTGGACATTGGACATTTGAAATTAAACATCCTTTATCTACATCCTTCCTCTGTTCCCTTAACGAAGTATTCTTTTCTTCCTTGACAGGTTTTTTGGATGACATTTTCGGGGGGAGTTGCTTTGGCTTCAGGATTTTTCTCCAAAAGATTTGTCATGATACGGTTCCAGATAGGTGCAGCACCTGTGATGCCGGAGGCCAGGGTCGGACTCATGGGTGTATTGTCATTGTTGCCTACCCACACGACTACGACATAGTTATTTGTATAGCCGTTAGTCCAGTTGTCTCGTTTTTCATCAGATGTCCCTGTCTTGACCGACACTCTGTGCTTGGGAATGTTAAGAGGAGAATTGGGTCCGAAAGCTGAAGATCGCGCGTTGTTGTCCGCTAAAATATCTGAAAGAATAAATGCGACACCTTGGTCCAGAGTCCTGATCCCTTCTTCGCCTACCTTTTCTTCAAGAACTGTTCTTTTGGAATCGGTGATTTTTGCGATTGGATTAATGTCAACTAGTACACCGCCATTGGCAAGAACACCATTGACCCGTGCCATATCAAGCATCGTTACTTCGGCAGCACCCAGAGTAAGAGAGAGGCCATAATTATTGGCATTGCCCCAACTCTCAACTCCCATACTCTTTGCTTTGTAAGCCATAGTTGGGACGCCAACTTTATCAAGAATTTTGACAGCCGGAATATTCAGCGAGTTGGCAAGTGCAAAACGTAGGGTTACCTTCCCACGATATCTACCGTCGTAATTAACAGGTGCATATGCCCCGCTTTCACTCGGGAAGCTGATGGGAGAATCGTCGATGATGCTTGCTGCAGTAAATCCGCTCGATAAGGCCGTACTATAAGTGACTACCTTTATTGATGATCCTGGCTGGCGTAGAGAAGTTGCGAGATTCACATTGCCTCCGTTAGGATCATCGAAATCCCGACTCCCGACCATAGCTATGATGTCCCCATTGCGAGGATCAGTGACCACTGCTGCTCCGTTGGTTAGATTAAGGTACGAGGCGTTGTCTACCTCCTCTTTTACTATCTTTTCAGCCAGCTCTTGTGTTTTGAGATCCAGTGTTGTCTTGACCTGTAAGCCTCCCTTTTCAACCATAGCAATTCCATATTTGTTGATAAGCAGGTCTTTGATATATGCGACAAAGTGCGGTGCGTGAATTGCACCTTGCTGCCTCCTAAAGTTAAGCGTTTGCTTCTGTGCCTCTTCTGCTTGAGCTTGGGAAATATAGCGCAGGGCTACCATGCGATTGAGCACCTCTTTCTGCCGCTTCTTCCAAAGATTAGGGTTGAGGCCATAGGGGGAGTAGGTGCTAGGCGCAGAGGTCAGTCCCGCTAGGAAAGCACTTTCTGCAAGAGAGAGCTCTTTCACGGGTTTACTAAAATAGGTTTCCGATGCAGCTTCGACTCCCCACGCCGTACCGCCGTAAGGAACCTGATTAAAATACATTTCAAGTATTTGCTGCTTGGTGTAGATTCTTTCTGCCCAAAAGGCGAGTGCTACTTCTTTGATTTTGCGAACGATACTCTGTTCGGAGGTAAGGATAGAAGATTTGATTAGCTGTTGGGTGATCGTAGATCCTCCTTGAATCACTCTTCCGTGGGCGTAGTCAGCGCCAAAGGCTCGCAGAATAGAAAGAATATCAAATCCGGGATGGCTATAGAAATTTTTATCTTCGATCGCAAGAGTTGCGTTCTGGAGGTGCTTGGGAACATCACTCAAGGGGATAAGTGTTCTATTATGCGTTGTATAGATCTCAGCGAGCAATATGTCATTCCTGTCATAGATCTTACTTGTTTGGGGTATCTGGCGGAATGTTAACTCTCTGGGGCTTGGGAGGTCTTGGAGAAAAACTAAGAAAAATATAGGAAGAAAGATGAAGAACGATGAGAAAAGAATGCCAAAGAAAAAATACTTCACCTTTGTTCTGAAAGGGGAAGATAACTTCTTTTTAGCTGTGCTCTTCTTTTTAATTCTCAAGAGGGCCTGCTTGTTTTCTTTTGTGTGAGCTGAGCGGAGTTTTACTCTCGAAATAATACGCGAGATTTTACGTTTTATCATAATGCCGATTGCTGTAAGGCGCCGTCGGAGTTTGAAAAGGATATTTTTGCAAAAAGAGATGAGCGCAATGATTGCCTTTTCCACCACAATAAGTACGACAAAGAAAAAGAAAATAATATACAAAAGGAAGCGCACCATAGTAACTACCAACAGGCTATAAAGGGGACAGGGGCGATAGCTGTCAGGTTGTGGCCTCATTATACTAAAGCCTCAGGCTAATAGAAAGGGGATTATTTGTGGCTGAGCATGAGAAGAGAGGTTATTGATAAGACCATAACCACAGCCATGATTGTCACAACAAAAATAAGGGTTTTTCTGCTTGATTCTTTGTTATAGCTTTCCCTCATAAATATTAGTATAAAGAATTAAGGCTTGCTTCTTGCTTCTAATGTTTGGGCGCCTCTGTTGGTGCGACAGCACAGGAGACGCAGTATTTGCTACCTGCAGGATCAATCATCATGTTTTCTTCGCGCTGTTCGACATTGTCCGTTTGACCTTCTTTCGCAAGCGCATTGGTAGTCTTGTCGATCCACACCTTTTCTTTGACAAACGTGCCTGATTTGAGCGGAATGCCTTTTATCATGTATTCAAAACGCGTCGCGCACTTTTCTCCATCTTTGGCAATGGATTGCCCAGTAGTACAGACGTATTTACCCTCAACATTTGGTGGCTTCTGGGGTATCTCAGGCTTTTTGTCTTTGAGAAGGTTGGCCATGATCTTGTGCCAGATTGGTGCTGCTCCCGTGACACCTGAGACAATCCCTGACATTGGTGTGTGGTCATTATTACCGACCCAGACTGCGACGAGATAGGAGGGAGTATAGCCGATGGTCCAGTTATCGCGATAGTCATTGGTGGTCCCTGTTTTGACAGAGACGTGCTGCTTATCAATCTTGAGCTCAGAATTGGAACCAAAAGCAGGCGTTCTAGCTCTGTTGTCAGAAAGAATATCAGAAATGATGAAGGCGACCTCAGAGGGAAGGACCCGTTTACCAAAAATCGGACTTAGGGGAGCCTTATATTCTTCAAGAATTTTATTATTTCTATCAGTGATCCTGAGAATCGGATGAAGATCGATGCGGTATCCCTGATTGGCGAAAACACCAAAAGCTGTTGCCATATCAAGCATAGTTACTTCTCCTCCTCCAAGGGTAAGAGAGAGGCCGTAGTTGCTGGAGTCTTTAAGCGTTGTGATGCCCATAGCAGAAGCAGTTGCGATCATTGATTGGATTGTGTTGAGCTTAAGCATCTGTACGGCTGGGATATTGTAAGAGTTGGCAAGGGCTTCTCTCATTTGTACAATACCATGGAACCTGCCGTCGTAGTTTTTAGGACAATACTTGGCTTGTCCAGCGGGGCTTGGGAAGCAAACCGGTTGGTCAACAAAGGGGGTTGCCGCGGAGTAGCCTTTGACAAGCCCTACAGCGTAGTTGATTGGCTTAATAGATGAGCCTGGCTGAAGAAGTGAAAGAGCTATATTTACATTGCCGTGTTTCTCATCAAAGTAATCAGTGCTTCCAATCATTGCGAGAATTTCGCCGGTGGCAGGATCGGTGACCACGGCCCCTCCATTGCCGACCTTATAGTCCTTAAGATCTGCTATCTCTGTTGTGACTGTCTCTTGTGCTTGATTTTGAACGTCAAGATCGAGGCTCGTATAGATTTTGAGACCTCCTCGCTCGACCATCTCGGAGCCATATTTCTTAACGAGCAAGTCTTTTACGTAGAAGACGAAGTGGGGGGCCTTAATCGGATTGGTAATTTTTTGAAAGGTGAGCTGTTGCTTGAGGGCTTTATCTAGTTCGTTCTTTTTGATGTATCCTTGCTCATACATCTTCTGAAGAACGACTTCCTGTCTCTTTTTTCCCAGATCAGGCCGCGAACCGTAAGGAGAAAATGTGCTTGGAGCCTCGGGAAGTCCGGCAAGATAACTCATTTCTGCCAAGGTTAGACCGTCAGCATGTTTGCCGAAATATGTTTGGGCTGCTGCTTCAACACCATATGCAGTACCTCCGTAGGGGACCTGATTAAGATACATTTCAAGGATCTGGTCTTTTGAATACATAATTTCTGCTATGAAGGAAAGGAGAATCTCTTTTATTTTTCTGGTGACAGTTCTTTCAGGAGTCAGAAGAGCGTTTTTTATCAATTGTTGAGTAAGCGTTGAGCCCCCTTGTAATTGTTTATGTACCATAGTCGAGTAAGCAGCCCTGGTAATCCCTTTTAGGTCGACTGCCCCATGGCGATAGAAATCTCTATCTTCAATAGCTATAGTTGCTTTTTGCAAGTTCTTCGGTATTTTGGATAAAGGGGTAAAGGTTTGATTGCGATCTGAGTACAGGGTGTACAGGAGCCTCCCCTTTCTGTCATAGAATTGGCTGGAGTATGATCCCGTGTTAGCTTTCAATCGGGTAGGGGATGGAAGATCTTTAAAAAAGAAGAAATAGCTAAGGCCGATTCCTATAACACCCAGAAGGACGAGAATTAAAAGGAATAGTAACGATTTCTTTAGAGACAGAAAAGGATTCTTGATGATCTTCTTATAGTGTGTTGCCATCTGCTTATTTTAGCATATTCGATCTGAAAGGTAATTAGCCGTGTTTGCGCCTGGCTGAGGCAAACGCTGCTACGCAATTACAAAGTAAGTATGTATAATAAAATTATGGACACTATAAGCAATTTTCTCATTCAGCTTTCAACTGCCAAGCCTCACTTTAATCTCCTTGATCTTATTATCGTCGTCGTCGTGTTTTTCTATATCTATGAAGGTTACAAGCTCGGTTTTATACTGGCTGCTTTGGATCTCTTGGGATTTGTGAGCGCCTTTACCATTGCGCTTAAGTTTTATGGAATTTTTGCAAATCTTTTTATCACGCTTTTTTCTTTGCCTCTAGGACTTGCCAATGCGCTCGCTTTCTTTCTTACGGCAGTAACGAGCGAAGTTATCATACAGATAATTTTAAGGAGAATTGTTAAGCATCTGCCCTCACTTCCCAAATTAAGTCTTCCTTACAGGATCTTTAAAAAAATAGATCACATGCTGGGTGTTATCCCAGGGGTTGTTTCTTCCTTCATTATCCTCTCGTTCTTTTTAAGTATTCTGGTCGCGCTTCCTTCTTCTCCCTTGGTTAAAGCGTTGGTGACAGGTTCGCAAGTCGGAGGTCAATTGCTAGCTAACACTTCTGTCATGGAGAGATATCTCAACTCACTTTTCGGAGGAACTTTGAATGAGACCCTCAACTTCTTGACGGTTAAACCCAAAAGCGATGAAACGGTCGCTTTGCATTTTACCGTTGAAAATGGCGCAGTTGATGAAGAAGCAGAGGGGAAGATGTTCAGCCTGCTTAATACTGAGCGTGTGCACAATGGGCTCTCGCCTTTAGCTTCTGATACTGATCTCCGTGATGTTGGAAGAGCCCACGCAAAAGATATGCTTAAGCGAGGATACTTCTCTCACTACACTCCTGAAGGGCTCACGCCTTTTGACCGGATGAATAAGGCCAGACTCAAATATTCCTTTGCCGGAGAGAACCTGGCTTTTGCTCCCAGTACCGAATTTGCGATGACGGGACTTATGAATAGTCCAGAACATAGAGAAAATATTCTCGATCCTCACTATACAAAAGTGGGTATCGGTGTCATTAATGGGGGAGTTTACGGCAAGATGTATACCCAGGAATTCTCCGATTGACACAAGTCGCCTCATAATCCTGTAATAGTTTAGTAATGTAAATATCAAGTAGATAGGCCAATCTAATTGTAGAATAGTCTCATAATATGGAGAACAGAAATGAGATTATAAGGAGAGAGGGAGGAGGAGAGGCGCCAACTAAAAGAAAAGAAAGGAGGAATGCTTCGAGAGGAGAGGCGCCTGTTACTCTTCTTAGAGTTGAGGGTGTTGAGCCAGCAGAGCAGGCAGAACATTCACGAATAGAAGAAATTCAAAAAGAGTTTAAGCAGGAAGAGCCACAAGAAGAGTTAGAGGCTGCTTTTGAAAACGCCATAGAGCAGTCTTTAGATAAATCTAAAAAGGATGAAAAAGAGGAAGTGCAGGGAAATAAAAAAATGGGTATTAAAGAGGTTTGGAGGAAAATAAAAAGTGAGTATCAAGAGGCAGCTTCGGATCAGGGTAAATTATTAGACAAAATTTTGACTCCTGGACAAATATCCTGCTCAGAAGCTAAAGATATTCCTTTTCTGCGAGAATGTTCTCATTGCAATAAGAGGCATAGGTTTGATTTTTTGACTGCCTGGTATGCCGGAAAAGTTTTAAAACCATATTTGCGACTTAATAATAAATTTATTTTTAAACCAATGAAGGAGGATATAAAATATCTTTGGCAGGGCTTCAAGAAGCTGAGAAGTAGGAAGAAGCAGGAGTCTGTTGTCTCACTAACAGCCCGTAAAAAGTAACATTTTTATTGCTTCTTACCCTGATTTTTATTGTGTGCTTCTTCAATGCGTTTGAGAGAGACAGCATAAGAGGCGTCTCTCAGTGATATCTTTTGCTGCTGAGACAAATCCCAGACTTCATTAACTGCTTTCTTCATTTTCTTTTTGAGTTTGGCAAAAACCTCTTTCTTGGTCCATTTTTCATTATTCATGTTCTGATACCATTCAAAGTAGGAGACCACAACTCCTCCTGAATTGGCAAGGACATCGGGTATAACGGTAATCCTGCGCTTGTTAAGAATCTCATCAGCCTTAAATGTAGTCGGTCCATTTGCCATTTCTAGGATTATCTTCGCCTTAATCTTGGGAGCATTGGTTTTTGTGATGACATTTTCAAGGGCAGAAGGAACGAGTATATCAACCGGCAGCTCCAAGATTTCTTTGTTTGAGATGTCATGTCCTGAAAGCTTGTCTTTATTTAGGATATCGCAAGCCTCCCCTATGCAGTAGCAACCGGCCAAATAACCCTTACCCTCCTTACATTTTTGTATTTGATCGATATTTTCAATCCCACCGGGTACAAAAATTCCTCCATTTGAATCAGAAAGAGCGACAATTTTAAATCCCTCTTTCTGCAAAAAGTAGGCGAGATATCGTCCCACATTGCCAAATCCTTGTATGGCGACGGTCATTTGCTTGGGATTTTTACCCATCTTTTTTAAGACCTGTAGCAGGGCATACACGCCCCCTAACCCCGTTGCTTCAGTTCTTCCCAATGAGCCACCTTTATCAATGGGTTTGCCTGTCACAACAGCCAGGGCCTTTTTGTTCACGATCTTGGAATATTCATCAGCGATCCAGCTCATGGTCTTAGGAGTAGTATTCACATCGGGTGCGGGGACATCAACAGTCGGGCCAATATTGGGCGCTAGTCCTCTTGTGAAGAGGCGGGTAAGGCGCTCAAGTTCAGCTTCGGAAAGGGTTTTGGGATTTACCGTAATACCACCTTTCCCTCCACCAAAAGGTACTCCAATAACTGCGTTCTTAATCATCATGAAGAAGGCCAGCGCTTTTACTTCATCCATAGAAACATCCTGATGGTAGCGCAGGCCCCCTTTATAAGGGCCAAGAGCGTTGTTATATTGAATCCGATAACCCCTAACTACCTCTACTTTCCCACTATCCCGAAAGAAGGGGAGGGAGAGCTCTATGATTCTCTCGGGTTGTGATAATTGGGCGATGAAAAGTGGGCTAAACTTAGCTGCTTTTTCAGCTTTTTCCAATTGTTGTTTTGCAGCATGCCAGAGATTATGTTTGACCATATGCTTAGAAGTAGGAAGCAAGACGCAAAAATTAAGAGAGCAAGGTCCTTTCTTCTTAATTCATTATTCCTAATCCTTGTTAGGGCTGCTGGACACTTTGGCAACAGATTTAAGACAAGAAGCGGACAAGCTTTATTGTTGAGCAGGCAAAGCGCTAACGAGTAGATCTCTTATTTCTTCATTGGTTCTACCTTGTTGTTTGAGTTCTACGATGCTTTCCGCAAGGCCGTATATTTTTCTGGAGAAGGCGTAACCATCTGTAGGGAGCATGTCTTTTATGGCACGCAAGACTTCAGGTGTTGCTCTGTCGGCCAGTGCCAGCTTCTTTGGCGCACCTTCTTCTGCTACTGATCGCAGCCAGCCCTGCTTGGGAATCTGAGCCGGCTGTACATCGGCGACGCCCTGGCCTCGTAAGAATGTCTCAAGTCCTTTTATTACCTCAGGTGCTGCTATGCCTATCTTTGTGGCGTTTTCAGCTATTAGAGCATGTAATTGGCCATAATTTCCTGCCAGCTCTCCAAGTAGCGGATATTCACCTCTTCTCGTGGAGAGAATACTGCTTACATATTCAGCAGGATTTGCTTCGGGGGCAGTGAGGCCGTCATAGAGTTGTTTCATTTCTTTTACAAATTGTTGTTGCGGGTCAGAAATGCCCTCTATCGTTCTTGCGCCTTTTATAACCTCGCCAGCCGCTTGGTCAAGCAAATCTCCGGCTGTAGATTCTGCTTTACTATCCAGCCTTTCTTCCCATCTTCTGGCATGTCTTCCCAGAAATTTATCTTTGTATTTTGCAGAGACTTTGCCTAAGCCCTTTGACACTCTTTCTGCAAGGGGCTTCATCCGCTTTGCTTCTTCGGGGGTGAGATAGACTGCTGGTATATCCGGATTGTTCTCATGTGCAATAATGCTGGCTAAATTTGCTAATGCAGGATAATACTTGTCTATTTGCGCTCTGATTTTTGCCCCATCTATGGGGGAGCTCTTGTCTACTAGTTTGAAGATCTCTGAAGTTCCGGCTAATCTTGACCCAACCTCTTCGCCCATAAAATCTTGTGGATTTTGCGATTTGTCTACCCATCTCGCGTGTTCTTGCATGTTTTTAATTACGTCGGCCCCTGGCATCTGATCACCCTTTTGCGCCTGTTCTTGGGCTGTATTGGTAAATCCCTCAGGATCTGTCTGTGCATTCTTGATGCCTTCTGCCAAAAGACTTGAGACTTGGGCAGAATTTTTCCCGTAAAGCCTTTCTGCCAATTGTTGGATAAGCTCTCTGTTTTGATCTATTTGTTCAGCCGTATTATGCCTTGCTACAAGTTGGGCGAAGTAACCTATGTCTCCTTTTTGATCCTTCATGAGAGTTTGATAGATATCTCTTGCGTTTGTTCCGGCTGCTAGATCAATGCCTATATTTTTTAGTAGTTCTTCTTGAGGTGTTCCTTTTTGTTTGCCTAGGAAGGCATCCGTTCGCTCCTCCCATTTTTGCATTTTTTCCGCTCTGGTTAGGTCTTTGTATGCTCCCTGATTCCATGCGTCAGTCCGTTCATATCTTGATGCATTCGTGGAGTCTCTTGTGTCGGGTGCTGCACCTCTTGCGATGTCTTCAATCTCTGCTCTATCAATCCCTTTGCCCGATTCCGGCCTACGGCCTAAGAGGAGAGCAGCCTGAGCACCTGCCATCTCTTTGTTGATAAGCTGCCTTTCAGGCCTTCGTTCTGCCTCCTCGACCGGGGGTGCCGGCATTTCTCCTGTTTCACTCATAAGTTAAGTCTAGCAGACCAAAAAGCCCTTTGCATTATATGAATCTTTTAAAATCCTTTTGTTATGAGGCTGGCAAAAACTGACCTATTGAAATCCCCAAAATTTATAGTCTATACTTGAATTATGGTACGAGTTGCGATTAACGGTTATGGGAGAATTGGGCGAGTTGCTCATCGCGTTATGCTCCAGTGGCACTCTGATGAAATGGACGTTGTAGCCATCAACGTTGGCTCCTCGACAGATCTTAAGGGCTGGATGTATCTTCTAAAATATGACAGTGTGTATGGACTACTTCCCTTTGAGGTAAGTATTAAGCCCAACCCTGATCAGGCAGATAAGGCTTTTCTTGGTCATCTGGTTGTTAATGGTAAAGACATCCCTGTCTATTCTCAAAAGGACCCAACGCTTCTTCCGTGGAGGAATAGTAATGTTGATGTAGTCATTGAAGCAACAGGGGTTTTTACGACTAAAGAAAAAGCGAGTCTGCACTTAGCTGCCGGGGCAAAGTCAGTCGTTCTCTCAGCTCCGGGAAAAGAAGGCGATATGCCAACGTACGTCATTTCAGTGAATGACGAGAGCTACCAAGGAGAGAATGTCATTAGTAATGCATCCTGTACGACCAATTGCATTGCGCCTGTTGCAAAGGCCATTGGTGATGCTTTTGGTATTGATAAGGCCATGATGACAACAATTCACGCATACACTTCCGATCAGGAGCTTCAAGATGGTGGACACAAAGACTATCGTCGTGCTCGTGCAGCAGGACTTAATATTGTCCCGACTTCAACAGGCGCAACAATTGCCGCCGCTGAAGCGTATCCGCCGCTGAAGGGTATTTTTGCAGGACTTTCAATTCGCGTGCCTGTACCCGTAGGGTCACTTTCGGACTTCACCTTTCTCTTAAAGAGGAACGTTACCGTTGAGGAGGTAAACAGTCTTCTAAAAGTAGCTTCAGATAAGCCTGAGTTTAAGGGTATACTCGCCGTTTCGGAAGATCCTTTGGTTTCAAGCGATATCATCGGTAACTCACACTCAAGTATCGCAGATCTGACTTTGACACAAGTGGTCGGAGGTAACATGCTCAAGGTGATTGCATGGTACGACAATGAGTACGGCTATGCTAATAGATTGGTCGAACAGGCGGTTATGGTAGGGGCAAAGTCAGCAGTAGGCCCGAGCTCAAATCCTTCGACAAGCTCAGGACAGGTCTCTACGACTAATTCAGGACAAGTTTCTCCAGCAGGACAGGGCGCTGTGTCAGAAAATCCGTCAGTAGCATCTATTGGAGTAGCACCTACAGCACTCCAGGATGCGGCGACAAATCCTATGCAACAGGCAGCTTCTTCAATGCAGCCTGCTCCTCTTCCTCCGCAATCTCCTCCGCAGCAGGCGCCTGGTGTCATGCCTGCTCCTCTTTCTGATACGCCACAAGTAGTTCCACAAGTGCCGCAGTCACAAGGCGCACAGCCAGCTTCTGTTGCTCCCGGCACTCTTCCTCCTGTTCCCTCAGAATAAGATCTTCTATGACCCCATACTCATAAAAAAAGATACGCTGTATTTTGGTGAAACTTAATATATGAAAAGTTGAAAGTTTTATAGTATACTTGTTGGATACTATTCATGAATACGCCTGTTGCATCAGCTGCGTTTGACGCGGATCTTCCCAATATTAGAATTATTACTGTCTCGGGGAGAATCGGAGCCGGTTCCACTTCGCTTGCCAGGCATATCGCCAAAAAACTGGGCTGGAGACACATTGAGGGAGGAGATATTTTTTGGGAAGCGATTCGTAAGCGGATGAATGTTGATAACAAAGATACCAAACTTAGGCCGGACGAAGAGGATGTCTTATTTGAAGAAAAGCAGAAGCATATACTTCAGACAGAAAGCCATGTTGTTCTGGAAAGTAAGCTGGCAGGGTTTTGTGCGCAGGGTTTTTCCGACGTCTTTAAAGTCGTTGTGGTTTGTGACGATGCGCATGGTGTTGATCAACCCCCCATTCGCATCGATAGGCTTGTTAATCGTGAGCAGGTGACCATGGAGGAGGCAAAAGCAGAGGTATTGGAGAGAGAGCAGAACGATCTTGCTAAATGGCGAAGGCTCTACGCAGAGGGGGATAGTAGTTGGGTGTATTGGAAGAAGGAGTATTATGATCTTGTGGTTAATACTTTTTCTCATAATCAGGAAGAAAGTCTGGAAATGGTGCTTGAAAAGATAGGCCATAAGAAGTAATATATCCCAACGATAGAAGTCGTGCGCAGTCTTTAATGCAGATGATATTTAAGAAAATAACAATAATAATCTTGACAGTCCTCCTCTTTGCAGGCTTTTCACCTTTAGTGCATGCTCAGGAGCTTACTATATCTGATACTCCTGCGCCCTCAGTGGCTCCTACTGCCGTACCGGTAGAATACACGCTTCCTTATCCAGGCCTCTTGCCTGATAGTCCTTTCTATTTTTTCAAAGTAATAAGAGATAGGATAATGGGCTTTTTAACTTCTAATTCTTTGAGAAAGGCTGAGCTTGATCTTCTTCAAGCGGATAAAAGGATCGAAGCAACGAGGATTTTGTTTGCTAAAAACAGAACAGATTTGGGTCAGTCTACGCTTTCAAAAGCACTTAACTATCTTGAGGGTGCGATAAAAGAAGTTGAAGAGGCAAAGCAAGAGGGGATGCCCACGGGTGACATTGTCAAAAGACTTACGCTGGCAACGCATAAATACAAAGAAGTCATAAGTGAAATTAAGAAAAAATCAAAAATGAGCAAAGATCAAATTGGGACTGAAGAAGCAAGATTTGATAAATTACGTGAAAAGGTAGAGCAATTAGTTCCGTAGAGCCAGCCCATTCGCCCAATAATAAATACTTTTTATTAACACCGATTTTCAGAAAAGAGGAAAATTAAGACGAAAATACTTCCTGAAGCTGATGATTGAGTTTGATATATAACTGTATAGTTGACACAGCAGATGTAGTGCAATATCATTTCTTCAGCACTAGATAACAGGCAGGAGTGCAAAGATACAAATATCAAATAAGTACCAATTTTAAATACTCAATGATTAGAAATTCGACATTAGAAATTTGAAATTGGATATTCGAAGGTTATGCACTGTCCCTATTGCGGTAAGAAAGAATCAGAGGTTGTTGAAACAAGAGATAGCGAAGACCTAGACACAATTAGAAGAAGGAGATCGTGTCTGACATGCGGCAAAAGATTCACAACGTACGAAAGAGTTGAGAATGTGCAGTTGATCGTTATCAAAAGAGATGGGAGACGGGAGCAGTTCAATAGAGATAAGCTAAAAAGGGGCCTGTTGAAAGCTTGCGAAAAAACAATCATACCGGCTGAGGTTATAGAAAAGATAACAACAGAGATCACGCAGGAGTTACGCGGTATGGGCTCTCTAGAAGTAGAGAGTATGCTGATAGGCGAGATGATAGCAAAGAGGCTTAAATTACTCGATAAGGTGGCCTATATTCGCTTTGCCAGTGTCTTCAAGCGCTTTGTCGACGTTGAAGATTTTGAGAAAGAAGTAAAGACACTTGTAAGAGGAAAGCAAACATTATGAAACTTGATGGTATAAGAAATAAAGTATTTTTAGATCGCTACTCTCTTAAGGATAAAGAGGGCGCACCGCTTGAGAGTACACCTGAGGAAATGTGGAGACGCGTTGCTAAGGGGATCGCAGGTGTTGAGAAAAAAGCCAACCAAAAAGAATGGGAAGAGAAGTTCTATGGTGTTATGGAGGGCTTCAAGTTCCTTCCTGGTGGCCGTATTCTCGCAGGTGCGGGTACCGGTTTTGATGTCACCTACTTTAATTGTTTTGTTATTCCTAATCCTCCTGACTCCAGGGGTGGAATTATGGAGAATCTTACTCAGATGATTGAGATCATGGCTCATGGTGGTGGAGTAGGGCTTAATCTCTCAGGTCTTCGTCCTCGAGGTGCACGCGTTAAGAAGGTAAATGGCTTCTCCTCAGGTCCTATGAATTGGGCCGAGCTCTACTCACTTGCGACAAAAGATATCGTCCAGCAGGGCGGAAGCCGCCGTGGAGCGCTCATGCTCATGCTTCATGACTGGCATCCTGATATTGAAGAGTTCATTACTGTTAAGCAGGATCTCACCAAGATCAACGGAGCCAATCTCTCTGTCTGTGTTTCCGATGACTTCATGGAAGCAGTCAAGGCTGATGCCGATTGGGA
This sequence comes from Candidatus Levyibacteriota bacterium, assembly GCA_023245515.1. Taxonomy (GTDB): domain Bacteria; phylum Patescibacteriota; class Microgenomatia; order Levybacterales; family UBA12049; genus JAHFKE01. The sequence goes on along the minus strand of JAHFKE010000016.1, from coordinate 4,148 downwards.
CTTGATCTATCCTGATCTTGATGACCCCAAGTATGATGCAAAGTGGGATGGGGATATTCACGGCTGGAAGGCTCTTGGCGGGAAGGTAAAGACGTACAAGACTGTTAAGGCTTCCTATCTTTGGAATCTGATCTGTGAAGCTGCATGGAGAAGTGCCGAGCCAGGACTTCACTTTCTTGACCGCTCGAACAAAAGATCTAACACATGGTACTTCGAAAAGCTTCTTGCGACAAATCCTTGCGGCGAACAGCCTCTTGGTGCATGGGCAGTTTGCAACTTGGGGGCTATGAACCTTGCAGCGTACGTACGAGGGGATGATTTGAAGAACGATAAGGGAGGAGTGTTTGACTATGAGGCCTTTGGTAAAGATGTACAAATCGCGATGCGCTTTTTGGACAATGTTATCGATGACACTCACTACTTCTTTGATAAGAACGAGAAAGTAGCCAAAGATATTCGCAGAACAGGTCTTGGCATCATGGGTATTGCTGACACGTTTATCAAGATGAAGGTTCGCTATGGTTCTGAAGAATCAGAAAAGATCTCAAAGAAGATCTTTGAAACGCTTCGTGACAACTCGTATATTGCCTCAGCAGATATCGCCAAAGAGAAGGGCTCATTCCCTAAGTATGATCGAGATCAGTATCAAAAAGGATATCACATTAAGGCGTTGCCAAAGACAATTCGTGAGAAAATCTATAAGCAGGGGATCAGAAACGCAGTTCTCCTTACCATCGCTCCAACAGGCACGACCAGTCTGATAGCAGGTGTTTCAAGTGGCGTTGAGCCTGTGTATGAATTTGAATATTCCCACAATGGTCGTCTGGGTAAACAGATGGTCTATCACTCTTTGTATGGTGAATGGAAGGAGGCACATCCTGAAGTGGAACGGCCCGATTACTTTGTTTCTGCAAATGACCTAACTCCTGAAGATCATGTAAAAATTCAGGCAATTGCTCAGGAATATATTGATTCATCGATCTCAAAGACGGTTAACGCCCCCAATGAGCACACGGTTGATGACGTAAAGAGGCTTTATATGATGTCATACGACATGGGTCTTAAGGGAGTTACGTACTTCCGTGACGGATCTAGAATGGGTGTCTTACAGCGCGAAGAGAAGAAGCCTGAAGTTGCTGTTGAGGAAAAGCCTGTAGTTCCTGTTACGCCGAGAATGCCACGCCCTATGATGCTAACCGGTGTTACGTATAAAGCAGATAGTCCAAGCGGTAAATTATACATTACGATGAACGAGGACGAGAAGGGGAATGCTTTCGAAGTCTTTATCAATCACGGCAAGAGCGGCTCTGATCTTATGGCCCTGGCTGACGCGCTCGGACGCATGATATCTTTCGTCCTTCGTATTTACAGTCCAGTTCCTGCACGGGAGAGAATACGCGAGATCGTCTCTGAGCTGACAGGCATCGGCGGTAGTAGGAGCATCGGATTTGGCGAGAACAGAGTAAGGTCGCTTCCTGATGCGATAGCGAAAGTTATGGCCAGACACTTTGACTTCCGCGTTAACGGTAAGGTTGAGGATAAGACGATATTGCCCGATGCAGAACAGGTCACCAATGGACACACGAATGGTATAGCCAAAGTTCAGCTAAGTCCTGTTGCAGCAGATGTAGAGATGCCTGTTGTAAATCAACTCTCTCTCTCGGTTACGGCGTCTGTGTCGTCTTCTTCGACCAGCCTTTTTGATATTTGCCCTGAGTGCGGAACGGGATCATTCGCTTATGAAGAAGGTTGTAAGAAATGCTACAGCTGTGGATACAGCGAATGCTAAGAGCGCAAAAAGTTAAAAATTAAAAGTTTAAATTCAATATAAAGGTAATCACGGTGAAAATCCGTGGCTGTGCCGCAACTGTTATAGTCAGAAAACTTTATATTGTACTAGTTCCCGAGCCAGGGTACCAGACGGTACCTGGCCAGGCGCAGACTTGTGCTTGGCAGGAAGTTTTGAGTAACGTGTTGTTATGTTACTTGTGGTCCTTCTCGGTGCAACCGAGGGGGATTTTTTTATGTGATTGGACACGGCAATTTTGTCCAATCATAGTGTGCGCTAGCACAACTACATATGCCAATTTATACACGAACAGGGGACAAAGGAAAGACATCGTTATTTGACGGTACGAGAGTGCTTAAGTCGCATATGCGTGTAGATGCCTATGGAACCGTCGATGAACTCAATAGCGCTATTGGCTTCTCCATCTCTCAACTCTCGTCTCTCAACTCTCACCTCAAGGGCGAGTTGGAGATGATTCAAAATGATTTGCTGGACATTGGATCAGCGTTGGCAACGCCTCATGCGATGCCCGTGATTGGGCTTGAGAAACGCCCGAAAGACTTTGAGCTACTCATTGATAGCATGACGACTAAACTACCTGAATTAAAGAATTTTATTCTGCCCGGTGGGGGTAGGGCAGGCTCAAGCCTCCATGTTTGCAGAACGATTGCAAGACGTGTTGAAAGGAAGCTTGTAGCCCTGATGCAAGAAGAAGATATAGACCAAGGAATCGTTATCTACATAAACCGGTTATCTGACTTGTTTTTTACCATGGCGCGATTTGCAAATCACGTTGAGAAAAAGAAGGAATTGAAATGGAGGAAGAAGTAGTATGAGGACACCGGATCTAGCTACAGTATCATTTTATCAACCACAAGTTGAGTTAAGCTCAAAGGTAGCAAATTTTCGTGGGAAGTATGGAGACAAGATGAGAGTTCTTGAGCAGCCACGAGAAAGTAGTAGTTTGGGTCGTTTGATCTCAAGTTTTGATAAGAATTGGGAAGAGAAAGGCTTAGCAAAGGATTGGTATAACTTGCGAACCAAGGACGAAGCCAAGTCAATTGGCTTTAGTATGAAGAAGCAAATGTCTCTTTTAGAAAATCCTTATGACAAAAATGCAGTCGCGAAGTGGACGCAGCAGACTAAGCAGGATCTTATCGGATTTAAGCTTGAGTATCTATCTGAACATCTTGTTTATCCTTGTAGATATGAGAAAAGTGCTAGTAATCCTACGAGGCTTGAAAATCTTCAGTATGACAATAAGGATATTTTAGAGACCACATCAGATCAAGAGCGGGGTGGTTCTGTAAAGGACTCACTTGAGGCAATGAAGGAATTTTTCCTATCTGATAAAACTCCCGACGGCTCAATTGCTATTATGGCAAGCCCTAAAGGCGATACTGATCTTGAAACTGATGATGGGGAAGCAATTAGGTACCCTGACTCATATTTTTTTATTATGCAAAAAGATGGAGACAGAGTTGAGAATTTGACTCTGAAGACAGACTTTACGCTTCGCGAGAGTCGTGAGGCGATTTATCAACTTACTGGCAAAATGCTCAGTCCCACAGATTCGGTGGAGGACTATGTCAAAGCTGTTGCAAAAATTAAGCCCGGAGAGCATGGTAAGGTGAGAAATGCTTCCGACGTCGTTGGTATTTTAGAAACAGTCAGGCCAAGTCATGCATTTGAAAACAGCGAAACTTTTGAGCAGACAGGTTGGGAGACTGTCCATAAAGATGTGAGAGAAGCCAGCAAGCTATATGATTTCAATCAAAAGACCCAGCAGGCAATCGCTGATTTTGAAGCATTTTGCCTGGAGGGTGATCATTCAGCTTTGGATTTGCAAAAAGCGATTGCTGCGACGATTTTAAGAATGTCACAACTCTTCTACAAAGAAGAGGGTAACAGTAAAGATATGGGTCCTGAAATTTGGTATAAGCCAGATGATAACAACGGCTCGTTTGGTGATATTTTGGAAGCTGTAGCAGCACGGCCCGGCTGTGCAGGTGGCGGCAGCAGGTTCATTCCTGTTGATTCGATAGGGGGCGAGAGGATGGGGGTTATCGTCGGCGGGGAGACTAAAAAGACTCTGAAGTGTAAGAGTTGTCCTCAATGCGGTGCGATGAATATTGTCGCAACGATAGAAGATGGGAGGATCAAGTGTCCAAACGGTTGTTCCGCTCCGTATAAATGTTAGGAAATGTATGGAAGAATCCTGTACTACTTGTTATAAAATCAAATGCAAAGCTTGCGGTTGGGAGGCGAGCGATACAGAGGTGGCTTGTATCCAGCGTGGAGAATTGACCTCTTGTCCGCTATGCGGATGGAAGCCCCAGTAAGAAGCAAGAATTATGAA
>JAHFKE010000077.1 GCA_023245515.1 Candidatus Levyibacteriota bacterium | reverse complement strand
CCCTGCACACCTCAGCAGCCTGGTCAACCACCACCGAGGCAACCCGTGCAGCCACCTCCTCCTCCACCGCCAGCTCCACCCCCCGGGACACCCGTGCCACCACCTGATCCTATACGTATCAATACTGGAGGGGCAGCCGTCAAAGACACTGATGGCAATCAATGGGCGGCCGACTCAGGATTTGATAGAGGCCTGCAGGGTGCTGGTGGCACCATCGTCGTAGGACAGCAGTCAACCGAGATCTATAAATCTGAACACTTTACCTTTGATCCTACAATGACATTTAACAAGCAAGTGCCGAATGGCAAATACACCGTGCGGCTTCATTTCGCAGAAGCCGGAGCCCAGGGTGACCCAGCCGCCAATGCGCCGGGTGCAAGAGTCTTTAACATCGACATGGAAGGTCAGGTTTTGAATAATCTTGACGTCGTTCAGGAAGCGGGAGGAGTGCACAAAGCCTTGGTCAAATCACTTGATGTTGAGGTGAAAGATGGAGGCATGACCATCAAGTTCACCCGTGTCAAAGGAAATCCTATGGTCAGTGGCATTGAGCTACTCCCCATCGGTGCCCACACACAAAGCTTTGCTACTGCCGGTGAACCCTGCCCCCCGGCAGGCGGACAACCGGGACAGCCACAACCCGGACAACCGGACAATGGCGATGTCTCAACAGAATACGTTCCCCCAACCGAAGACAATTGCGGCGGCAAATATACTGCGCAAATAGCCGGAACCTCATTGAAGAAAAATTTTGGCGATCCCAAATGTGATTTTAGCAAAGAAAAACTCATGACCTTGGTAAAGAAACTTGATCCCCCCAACGCTGACGCGTGGTTTAATAAAATAGTTCCCTGCGAAAGCAGCTATGATCCAAATCATGTCAATGCGGGTAAGTATTGGGGACTGTTCCAGATGGATCCCTCAACACCTCCAGGACAGGCTCCCCCAGCACCAGGTATTAATGGGCCATCTGATCGAGGCGATGTGAATTGGCAGCTGCAAGCAAAGAACGCGGTTGATTATCTCAAAAATCATGACAAGGGCGACATCAAGAAGAACTGGGAATGCGCAAGAAAATAAAACATATGAAGAATAACAAGCGTACAATAAAAACTGGTCTAATCATCATCTCTAGTATTATTCTGGCCTTTGCAGCCTGGTATTTTTTCTTGGGAGCTAAGCCAAGACCTGCCGTTACCTATGACTCAGAAGCTCAGGATCGATTACTCGCAGTGATAAAAACCAGACCAAATATATCCGAATCAGATCTACAAGCTACAATACGAATACTGAAGAACCTTCCTCCGGATACTACTTCCGGCATTGTGCATCAAGGAGCAACCTTCAGGGTCGAATATATAAAATCCGCCAACGCCTTCCTCGTAGAGATTCTCACAACCGATATTGAGCAGGCTAAACATGATACCCAAGCGTGGTTCATGAGTCAGGGTATGAGCCAGCAAGGCATCTGTGATGCTCCCGTTAGCTTCTTCCTGAATGTCAATGTCGCCGAAACCCTCAGGGGCAACTACGAGAAATTTAATCCCCTTCCCCCCTCCTGCTAATATCTGTAAACTACAGGACTAGCGAAACTTAAATGTAGCAATGATATCACTAAACGTCTTTTCAGACTCCTTGCTCACCACGGGGTTTGTATATTTGTAAACAATTGCATAGCTATAGCCGTCCTTATTGAGAAAAGTGTGAATCTCTTGCACGATATTTTCCTTATCGCTCACTGGAGATTTTCCCTTCAGTCTCTGAGCAAGCATATGATCAAGATACGTACCATCTTTCTTAAAAGCAAAAGCAATACTCGTATAGAGAGCCTTTCTCTCAGTCAAATATGGATGAGCAATATCCTGGCTCACAGTCACACTAAGACTCGGAACAAAAACGTCATCAGCAAGATAAGACGGTTTTATTATGATACTTCTCCCATCCTCAAGCTTCTCTTCTTTAATCTTCCAATTTCTCGGATAATCTATGCTATATTTTTCCTCAGTGTAGACAAAGTCACCCAATTCCTTCACCTCTTGCTTTTTTGATGGAAGAGAGTGGGTCGGCTCTGCGGTAACCATACTATCGGATGGAGTCGTCTCTAATTTCCTAAGCGTTTCTTGCTGCCTGAGTGGGGCAGGATAAGTTTTTTGCTGCAATGCCAAAAGCCATACGATAAAAGGCACAAGTATCAAAATCGCTATACCTAAGAGCAGAGGCATCCCAACTTTCTGTTGACTTTTTTTCCTAAAATACCGCAAAGCTTTCATAAATTAAGTATCCTACTATAAAAATAGCTTGTCAATAATTCTGCAATTTAGGCTATACTATTCTTGTGTTGAATACAAAGTACATCTGGACCAAGCACGCACTGATTAGGCTAAATGACAGAAAGATACCGCAAGGTCTTGCTAATCAAACCCTCTACTCTCCTGACAGGACACTCTACAAGAATGGCACAATGGAAGTTCAGAAAAGAATTGAAGATAGAACATTTGCTGTCATCTTGAAAGAGAACGAAAAGGGTGAGAAAGTCATCCTCTCTTGCTGGGCAAATCCCCCGTACCCCGGCACAAAAGATGCCAAAAATAAATCACGCTACCATCAGATGCAAAAAGCGTCTTTCTGGAAAAAAGTCTGGCTCACCGTTCTCAGTCAGTTAGGATTATAAACGATTTTTTACTCCAAAAGAGCTATTGTATTTGACAATATATAAGAGCATCTGATTTAATAGATACATGGACATAGATACTACTAAGCAACCAGAAACGATGCAAGTTCCCTCTCAGCCGCCAGCACAAAAGCATAATTCATTTTTTTCTTGGTTCGGAAAGATAGTTCTTTTTCTTCTTATCGCAGGCGGACTTGCATTCGGCGGCTATTACTTCGGTACCCATGGAACTAAAAAGATGACAGATAGCACAACGCCGACTCCTCAGTACACCATGCAAAAAGATGATCAGCAACCGACCAATACACCCATGCCTACAGCTATGCAAAAGAAAAAAGTAAAAGCAGGCATGAACTCAGACGCAACATCTTTCAAGCCATACAGCGTGGAACTTCCTGAAGGGTGGACTGATACTCGTGAACAATCAGCCATAACAGATAAATTAATCCTCACAAAAAATGGCTATTCTGTTTCTATCTACCAAGCAGCAATCGGTGGTGGTGGATGCCTTTATAAAGGAGATGCAGAGGTTATGATGGCCCAGAAATTCACCAATTTTGCTGCCATCGCAGGAAAAAATGCTGACCTCAGAAGAAGTTGGAACGAAGACGCAGCCGCAAAGATTGCTTACACAGTATGTCAGAAAAATACCTCTGACGGTTCCTATGGCAGTCCCACAACATTCGGAGCGGTCTCAGCTACAGCTCCCAAGCCGGCTGATGATACTATCCTGGGCGAACTCGACAGTATAGTTGCTTCGCTTACCAAGGAATAAGGATAGTAAGGCATTGACAAAGGCGCAGTAAAGCACCATGATTGCAATATGGTAGAAGAAGAAACAGTAGAGAAAGAAGAGGTGACAACTGTCTCAAATCCGAAGCAGGTAGTCAAAACAACTACCGTCACTCCCCCTCCCGTCAAAACTGAACATCCTCAGAAAGTCTTTGAGAAAAAGAAAACGATCTTTAGAACATATCAGATAATTTGGTACCTCTTGGCTGTCGTGGAACTATTGCTTGCCTTCCGCATGGGACTTAAAGCAGTTGGGGCCAACCCGCTAAGCGGCTTTTCCAACCTCGTCTATGCACTCAGCAATCCCCTTGCGGTCCCCTTCAATGGCGTAATACCAAGCACAATCTCAGGAGCTTCAATTCTTGAATGGTCTACAATACTTGCTTCTATCGTTTATCTTCTGCTCGCATATGGCCTTACACACCTTATGCAAATGGTAAAGCCAGTAACTCCGAAAGAAGTGGAACAAGAAGTCGATAACGCCTAACCCCTCGCAGACCCTGAGCCCGTCGAAGGACCGACTCATAATCTGCTAAACTATTCATAAAGCTATGAAATTTATCGACTCCCTCCTGAATAAAATCACCATGTATAAACTCATGCATTATTTTTTGCGTGTGCTGTATGGTGCTGCAATTTTTCTTAGCTTTATCAAAGTCCTCCCCTACAATACCTTCGACATTATCCTCTCAGGTTGCTACGTAATTAGCCTTTGCTATCTGGCCAACCAAGTATTCGCGCGCATTTTCAAAGTCAAGCCTAACTATGAATCCCAATATATCACTGGCCTCATCCTCGCCCTCATCATCGGACCCCTACCACTTCTACAGGGTGCTAATCTTGTCCTATCAAACATTATCTTTCTCACTATAGCAGCAGTGCTCGCCATGGGATCCAAATACCTCATTGTATTTAACAAACAACACATCTTTAATCCTGCCGCCTTCGCCGCTGTCGCTTCTGCAATTTTTCTAGGTCAAGGCGCAAGCTGGTGGGTAGGAGACAAAGCGCTTCTTCCCTTTATTATTCTTGGCGGACTTCTCATAGCCCGCAAGACAAACAGATTTAATATGATAATTGGCTTTCTAGGAAGCCTCTTTCTCTTCTTTCTCCTTTTTAACTTCAGTAAGATCACACTTATACACGTACCCACCCTCCTCATAGATACACTCCTCTCACCAGCCACCCTCTTCTTCGCCTTCGTCATGCTCACAGAGCCTATTACCTCACCTGCTGACAGAAAAATGCGTCTGTATTTTGGCATATTCACAGGATTTATCATTGTTGTCTACCAAACGCTTCTCGGTATTTTTTACGCTACAGAACTCGCCCTTCTGACGGCCAATTTCCTGGGCCGAATAGTTCATTTCAGCGCAAAATATCACCTGGTGCTAAAAGAGAAGAAGGAGGTCGGAGAGGGAATCTGGGAATTTATCTTCACGCCCGACAAGCCGATCAAGTTTATAGCCGGCCAATTCCTGGAATGGACATTGGCCCATCCGCACCCTGACAACCGTGGCACCAGACGCTACTTCACTATAAGCTCAAGCCCCACAGAGAAAGAAATCCTCCTTACCACCAAACTTCCTGACAAGCCTAGTACCTTCAAACAAGCCCTCATGAAATTAGAGCCGGGCGACGGGCTTTACGCCACCAATCTCGAAGGAGAGTTCACACTACCCTCCATCGTCATTCCAAAAGCCGCGTTTGACGCGGCCACCATCCACACCACTCGCGAAGCCGCGTTTGACGCGGTTTTCATCGCAGGGGGCGTCGGCATCACCCCCCTCCGAAGTATCATTAAGTACCTGATTGACAATCATACATCCGCACCAATAACCTTGTTCTATATTGCTCACAGCGAAAAGGAATTCGCCTTCAATGAGCTTTTTGGGCAAGCCCAAAAA
>JAHFKE010000076.1 GCA_023245515.1 Candidatus Levyibacteriota bacterium | reverse complement strand
CTTGGTGGAAGAGCAACGAAGTCCCCTTGTGGTCGTGAAGTTTGGGGGGTATGCCATGAGTACTCCAGAGAATGTGGCAAGAAGCGCAGCCATTATGCATGCTGATCCAGAGAGAAGAAGGATAGCAGTAGTTGCAGCACCAGGGGATAAGGAGGGAGATCTCAGTGATGATAGCAACAAGGGAGTCACATCGCTTTTGCGGGAAGCTTACCGATTGCGATCAAGAGAGTTAAGCTTTGATCGTCCATTTTATGCAGTTCGTAATCGTTTTCGTGAGTATGGAAAAGATCTTGAAGAAAGTTCCTTTGTAGATGAATTGATGAGTGACTTGTATAGAGATATAGATAATCAGGAAAGTGCAGCTCGTGTCATTTCATATGGAGAAAAAGGGGCAATGCTTATATTTGCTAAAATTTTGGGAGGTTCACCTGTAGATCCAGTAAATTATATTCTTGCTAAAAATGGTACATACAGTTTTTTGGGTGGCCTGCCACAGAACGAAACTGGATTTGATGTAGTAGCTGGGCATTATGGAACAGATGAGTATGGAAATATTGAACTTTTCCCTTCGCCTGGAGGCAACTATACAGCTTCGATTATTGCGGCGGGAGTCAATGCAGAGGGCTTAGAAATCTATAAAAAGGATCCAGGATATTTATCTGCTGACCCGAAGATTGTAGCAAATCCTCATCGCATCGAGGAAATGACCTATACAGAAATGATGATGATAAATGACGCTAGTAAAAAGCCCATTGTGCCAACAGAGTCTGTTATGGCAGCAATAGAGGACAATATACGAATTAAAGTTAATAGTCTGGATGATCCGCAAAAAGGAACGATGATTGCTGCCAAACGGAGCTCGGGACAAGCAGTCGTTGGCGTTGTTGGAAAAGGTGGTTCTACTTCATTTACTGTGACAGGAAGGGGGAGGAGTATGCATCACAATGACGGTATCATAGCTCAGGTTTCCCAGGCGTTTGCAGACGATCACAGGTCAATCAATCATATTTTTTCGGAGATAAATAAAGTTACGGTCAGTCTTGATGAAGATCAGTTAACTGAAGGTGGTAGGAAGGTAGACTTGGAAGCAATAGAAAGAAAATTACAAGCTATAGAGGGTCTTGCAGGGAGGATTAATGTAGGAGTGAAAGAAAATTTGGCGACTGTTTCTGTAGTGGGAGAAGGGGTTGGGAAAGATTCAATCAATGTTATTGGGACAGTTGCTTCGGCATTGCAAGGAAGTGGCATTGATGTTGAAGAATTCACTCATGCTGGTGGGAAGAATGTGATATTTACTGTCGATAAGGCCGAATTGAGAGGTGCTATTAATGCTGTTCACGACGCATTTTTTCCTGAGGATGCTATAGCAAAAGGTAAGTAATTTGTAGTAGTTTTACAGCCCATGCTTTTATTCTTGCTCCCAACGGGTTCTTCTGCTAGAATGTTTGAGAGATGAATAGGGCATTTACAACTATCAAGATAATTAAGAAGCACTCCTCGTAAGGGGTTTTCTTGTTGGTACAACCAAAAAAGAATGAACCCCTCCAAGAGGGGTTTTTTATTACAAAAATATGAATGTCGAACAGAGAAAAATAGTTTCAAAATTTGGTGGAAGTTCATTGGCAGACGCAGGACGTATAAGTCAAGTGCGTGGAATTGTGGAGGCAAATCCTGACCGGCGTTTTGTCGTTGTTTCTGCTCCTGGTAAAAGAGGTTCAGGGGATATAAAAATGACAGATCTCCTCGTGGATATTGTTCAGCCAAAAGAACAACAGCGTTTTGAAAATCCTCTTAGACAGTTTGACTCGCGTTGGAAATCAATTGGGGAGGGTCTACATCAGGAAGATGTTGTGGCTTCGCTTCTGGATGAAGTTCATGCTGGGATAGGGAGAGGAAGGGAAGAGCATTGGGTAGTATCTAGAGGCGAATGGATGACGGCAAGGCTATTGGCTGCCTATTCCGGAAGACGCTTTGTGGATGCCTCTGACATTATTCGTATAGATGAAACCGGCAAGATTGATCCTGAAAGTTATCAGCTTGCTGAAGATGTACTTGGCGACGAAGAGCAAGGCTTCGTCATTCCTGGTTATTATGGGCAAGATAGTAAGGGAGAGGTGGCAGTTTTTTCTCGTGGAGGGTCTGATATTACTGGCGCAATTATTGCACGAGGTGTTAATGCGTTTGTGTATGAAAATTGGACAGATGTAGATGGGATACGATTCACTGATCCTAAAAGAGTTCCTAATGCGCGATTTGTTGATCAAATAACATATGCTGAAGTACGGGAATTAGGAAATGGAGGCTCTGAAGTGCTACATCCAGATGCTATACTTCCTGTAAAAAGAGCAGGTATATCTATCAATTTGCGAAATACGTTCAATCCTGAGCATCATGGAACTATGATAGTAAATAATAGGTCGAGCGGAGAAGATGAGCAGATAATGGGGATTGCAGCGAAAGAAGGGTTTGTTTCTATTCAGGTAAGTAGAGATGGTATGAACGAAGAAGAGGGGATTGTGGGTCGACTCCTTGCCCCCTTCCATAGGCATGGAATAGCATTTGAGCATATCCCAACAGGAAAAGATTCAGTCTCAGTATTAGTCCATGAGAGCAATCTAACGAATGGGCATAGAGCAACGATACTAGAGGAGCTTGGAGATTCGCTAGAGCCAGATCATTTGGAAGTGGTATCGGATCTTGGTCTTATTACTTTAGTAGGGCAGTCAATTCGAGAAAATCATGGGCGTGTCAATCAAACTCTGTATACTGCACTCGATAGAGCAGGTATAAGAACGAATTCAAGTATTTCACGTGTGGATGGTAATAGTGTGGTAGTAGGTGTGATTGATAGGGATGTTACCCCAGCAGTTCGGGTCTTGTATGAACGATTTTCAAAATTGGAGTAAGATATTAAACCATTAAAATGCTATTATTAAATTATGTTCTGGGCTGATGAATTGTTAAAAAATAGATCTGGTAGAGAATGGATCAATGATGCATGGACTCCGTCCGGCATTGTCCATATGGGCGGACTTAAAGGCCCCGTGATTCATGATACTCTTTACAAAATCCTCAAAGAGAGGGGAGCTGATGTAAAGTGGACGTTTGGTTTTGATGATCTTGATCCGATTGATGGACTTCCTCCAGAGCTTGAAAAGTCGCACGGACAATATATGGGAATTCCTATCTTTATTGCTCCATCTCCTGACGGGAAAGGTTCTTTTGGTGAATTTTATAGCAACAAAATGAGAGCAATGTTTGATGCTCTTGGGATCGAAGCAGAAATTTATCTCGCATCAGAATATTACAAAAAAGGAATTTATAACAACGCGATAAAATTAGTTCTGGATAATGCTGATAAAGTACGCAAGGTGTATGAAGAGATGTATAAAAAAGAGATTGCGCCTGATTGGTATCCCCTGCAGGTTATTTGCCCAAAATGCGGTAAATTGGGAACGACTAAAGTTATCGGATGGGATGGAAAAGAAGTGGAATATGTTTGTTCTCCAGATTTAGTTAAATGGGCAAAGGGCTGTTCGGCAACAGGGAAGATGTCTCCATTTGACGGCAATGCAAAGATGCCATTTAAAGTGGAATGGGCTGCCAAATGGTGGACTTTTGGAGTTACGATCGAAGGTGCCGGAAAAGATCATGCTTCAGCAGGTGGAACATATGATGTAGCCCGAATCATCTGCAAAGATGTCTTTGGAAAAGAACCACCTCTTAAATTGCCGTATGAGTTTTTTCTCTCGGGTGGTAAAAAGATGTCTTCATCAAAAGGATTGGGATTAAATAGTGAAGAACTTCTGCAAGTTCTTGCTCCAGAAATTGTGCGTTTTCTGATGATAAAAACAGAACCCAATCGGGCTGTCGAGTTTGAACCAAAAAATACCTTAATAATTCCTAAATTATATGATGATTATGATCAGGCAAGGAAAGAGTATAATAGAAAAGCAAATTCCGATTTTGCGAGAGCTTTTGTTTTGTCTCAAACCCAAAAATTAAATCCTCTTGAAATAGCAGATATACTTCCCTTTGATTTAGTTGCTAAATATGTACAAATGCCAAATGTTGATATCTCAGCAAAGTCTATTGTAGAAAAAGATTGGACAGGAATTGGAGTGCCAGGAAGCTCTGAATATAGAAAGAATTTGATTGAAGATAGAAAGAAAAAAGCATTAGTCTGGGTCGAAAAATACGCTCCTGAATCGGAAAAGTTTTTGGTACAAAAAGAGTTGCCTGAAAGCGCCAAAGGCCTAACGGGTGAACAGAAAAATCTTCTGAAAAAAATTGCTTCAGAGTTGGATAGAGACATGACTGCGGAAGATTTTCAGACCCGGATTTATGAACTTGGGAAAGAAGTTGGACTGAATGGTAAGGAAGCGTTTGCTGCTATTTATAAAGCCTTGATTGGTAAGGACCACGGACCAAAGGCAGGATGGTTGATTAAGTCTTTGGACAAAGAGTTCGTTAAGAAGAGATTTGGAGAGGTGTAGTGTCAGCATGCAAAAACTTCTAATTGCCACTAAAAATGAGGGGAAGATTAAAGAGCTAGAAGATTTTCTTTCTGATCTTCCTGTAGAGCTTGTTTCGCTTGAGGATGTAGGAATTATCGATGATGTTGAGGAGGATGGGAAGACCTATGAGGAAAACTCTCAAAAAAAGGCACTATTCTATGCCAGAAAATCAGGTCTTCCCGCGATTGCTGATGATGGGGGGTTGGAGATTAGTGCCTTAGGTGGTAAGCCTGGGGTGCATTCTCGGCGCTGGTTGGGACATGAGGCGACGGATGAGGAATTAATTAATCACTTGATGGTGGTAGCCCAAACGCTACCTGATAACAATCGTGAGGCATTTTTTAAAGCAGTCGTTTCCCTTGCCTTGCCTGACGGGAGAGTTTTTAGTGTCGCAGGCGAGATTAAAGGGAGTATTCCCAAAGAGCCCGATATAGAAATTGTTAAAGGATATCCTTTCCGTTCTTTTTTCTATCTTTCCGAACTTGGGAAATTTTATCATGAAAGTAAACTTACTCCTGAAGAAATGAAAGAACATAATCACCGCTACATATCTATTCAAAAACTTAAACCCATACTTCTTAAGGAATTAGGAATTAAGAACTAGGAAGTTTGATATTTCTAGCCTCTGTGATATAGTGAAATGTACTCCATGAAGAAAGTGATATTAATTTTGTTAGCCTCGGTTTTATTGGCAGCTGTTTTAGTTTTTATTTCTATCCAATTTATTTTTAAAGGACAAAATAAAAAGGGAGCGCTGCAAGTCACATCAGCTCCTGAGAGCAAGGTATTTTTAGATAATAAATATTTAGGTCAAACGCCTCTTTGTAAATGCGAAGCAGCTGATATGCTCAAAGAGGG
>JAHFKE010000075.1 GCA_023245515.1 Candidatus Levyibacteriota bacterium | reverse complement strand
TGAAGTGAGTTTCTGCTAATTGTCTAACTCTACCTACCATTGTACAATGGTCATACAATTTAAATTGCCTAAACCCACAGAAATGTGGGCATGGCATAAAAGACCTCGTGAGTAGTAAGCTCTTCGTCAGAGCGCTCACGAGGCTGTTGTGGCAAACCATAGCAGGTGACGCAAGTCATCGCTGGCGGAGGGCTTTTTGATGGATAAGATAGCACCAATATTATTAGCATTTATACTAGGAGTAATCGCTACATTATTTGTATCGAGTCAATTAAAGAAATCCCCTGAAGTTAAAACTATTGTGCTTCCTTTATTAATTACACCTACTCCCTCTATGCTTCAACTGGTGAATACTGCTCGTGAAGATGCAAGAGTAGAACCACTTACAGAAAATGAAAAATTAGACAGGTCTGCTAAACGAAAAGCATGTGATATGGCAAAAAGAGACTACTTTGAGCACAAAGACCCAGATGGTTTATTCTCCTGGCATTTGTTTAGAAAAGCAGGATATAACTATGAATTTGCAGGAGAAAACCTTGTACAAAACACTTCTACTCCAACTGAAGATATGGAAATGTTGATGGATAGCCCTGAGCATAAGGAGAATATTTTAAATCCTAATTTTAAAGAGGTTGGTATTGGAAAATGTGGGATTTATCTCGTTCAACATTTCGGAAGTTTAGCAAAAGGAGGTGAATAATAAATGGACAAAGTTGAGGAAAAAAAGAAAAAGGGATTTTTTGATGTAGGAACCTCAATAAAAGTATTCGGTTTGCATATAACTCCAGTTTGGGCAATAGGCATTGGTATACTTCTCTCAATATTTACAGGGGGAATACTTGCACCAATCGGAGCAGCATTAATCTTGTTAGGTATAATTCAAGGATTGAGGAAACTATATCTTAATGGTCAAAAACCAAAATGAAGAAGTTCTTAGGTATATTTGATGTAAAAAGAATAGCTCCTGAACAAATCTATGAAAAAGTAATGAAAACTCTTCAAGAAAAGGATAGGTTGGAGGTGCTTAATATGGCGAGACATAGGAGAAAAGAAGTGAGAAAAGATATAAAATAATCCATTAAATCTTGCAGAAGCTCACAAATGATATAATATTCTCGCTTTGAAAAACAACTAAGGATTCGCTTCTTAGATTGTTGTATCAATGTATTTATACACTCGCACGTTGATAAGTTGTTGCGGAATAATAATAATTCCAAGTGAGGATTGCTTGTTGAGAAGAGAAGATGTTCTCTTTTGAATTGGCAGTCTTCGCTTGGGTTCACATCGTATGTGTGAACGGGTAAATTGCGAAGCATTTGAAAGGAGAGACGACGATGTCGCCTCGAGTATGGGATCTCAACCAGGATGACATGGTAGCCATTCTGGCAACGGCGCTCAGCTACAACCTCAAGCTGACAGAGATGCTCGGTCAACTCCGAAGCGCCGATGGGCTGAAGCTGGCAACCATCTCTCTGGCACGAACAACAACGCATTCGGAACGACTGGCAGCGCTCCACGCCATCCAGGATCGTTACCCGAACGTCTACGTCGGCTTGCGAATGCTCGACCACTTGGAGACAGTCCCCGAACTTCGCGCCGAAGTGATCCAGCTCTTGCAGCAGGTCACTCGGGATGAGTTCAGCCACATCACCTAGGAGAGGAAGAGACCCGCCCGTCTCTTCTAACCCATATCGGTGGTTCGTTCCTGTTTAGCCAGCATAGTGTGCGAAGAAGGAGACTCATCGTGCCGACTGATCCTTTGAGGGAACAACTGGCTGCACTGGAAGGTGTGGTAAAACAGAGCATCGGTAGTTCTGACTCCCTTCCTGAAGACCTAGTTGATCGGTTGGAGAGATTGCTTCGGCATATCAAGCGCGAGGAACGCAGAAGGGAGCGAGTTCAGAAGATCAAGCAACTGATGGAGGACGGGGTAGCACGCGGCAAGGAAGCGGGTTACCTGCGATACGGTAATAGAGCGCATCCAGTGGTCGTTCTTTGCATCGACGAAAGCGAAGAGCTAGTAAAGATACAGCCTGAAACTGGGGGTGCTTTTTGGGTTGATCCTGATAACCTAGAAGTACCCGATACTGCAACAACTGAATAATCAACGCTGTGAGTTAGGCGTCTTAGTGAAATCAGAGAGACAGAGGATATTCGTCACGCATGCCGTGACCAATCCCATGTTGGCTTTACAGCCGACAACTCCCTGACCAACAAAGACGCCTTTCTCGCTTTTTATGATAAAATTTATATCAGCTTTTCAAAGACGGTACCACCACCTTCAGGCAGAGTGTTTTCTTTTACTAGCTCCTGTCAACTCCTTTAAACCTTTCTAATAAAGCAGGGGTACGACCTCTTAAAAATTATATAATTCAGCCTTAAAGTATCACAAAAATATTACTCCCCTATAGTATTCATACTCTATGTCCATGGAACACCTCATAGTCGTTTTTAGGGTTTTCATTTAGCTTCAGTGATGAAAACAAGAAGTATGAAAATAATTTTTCACGTCGTATACGAGCTATTGTGCGATGCATGTTATCAAACTGCATCAAAAGTTACTCACTAACACTCACTATATAAATAGCAAAAACACCCCGTCTATAAAAGAAAATTGTACCCATCGGATACAACATGAGACTAAAAAGCCCCCAGGGTGTGATGCACTCGGATGTGTGTTGCGGACGAACATGGAATACCTCCAAACCAACGAGAAGCGTCTGCCTGACACTTCTCTTCAAACGTACGAGTTGTCGATGAGCCGACCTCAGGCTTCAGTTTGAGGGAAACCCTCAGGTGCGTCTGTAAGCACCGCGACAGTGCAGTCACTGTTCTGCTGCAATCCCCCGATGCAGGCGTTGAGCACCTTCTCAGAAGCGCCCCACAGTTCCAGATACCACTCTTGCTCCTGCCCGGGCACGTTAGTGTGCTGGGCTATGATGACCTCGTAGGTCTGTAGACGCTGTTCGATGTCAGTCAGGGTGAGATCGGTCTTGACCTGGACGTACCGTGCCACCTTAATGACACAGTTGTAGTACAGCGATCGAAGGCACGAGTGAAGCACCTGCGCAGCCATGGAGTCGTCGTAAACGACGATGGTATCACCGTTTTCTACGGGACTTTCGTCCTTGCCGTCAAACCTACGAACCGTCATGGTGACAACTCCTACCGCTTAGTGGCTGAATGTGAAAGGGGCGGACGAACGATCAATCGGTCTCGTTGGCAGCATTTCGCATCAGATCGGACATGATGCTCTGGAAGCGTCTGCCGATCTCCATCAGCGTAAGAACGATCGCCCCCGTCATGATCCACATGAAGATCAGTGCCACGATGAGGCTCTGATTCCAAGTGAAGTTGAAGGGAGGAAACGTCACGTATCCACCCGTGAGCGTGAAGCTGATGTTGAGCAGAAGCGTCACGAGAACAAGACGCTCGACGTGAAGACCTCGAAATCCGCCAAGCGGATTGAAGGCTTTCACCCACCGTATCACCAGGTGACCTGCGAGAAGAGCAAGCGCAAATCCAATGACTCCCATGGAAACCTCCTCTGCTCCCTTTGTGGGCGCATTGCTATCTAATTTTAATAAACACCAAAACACCCACAAAAAATTATATTTTTCCGCAACAATATCAAAGTGCAAAATTGGATGCAAAAAAGACAACAAGCACAATAAGCAAATACTGTAAAGTTATCTAAAATACAGAGTGAAGTATACCAAACGAAGCTAAGATAAGCAAACTATGAGACCTTATTTCTTCTATATTTACTCATACTTATCAGTTATGTATAATCAAAATGGATAGAGAGATGCAATCGAAGTTGGGTTTCTGAGGAGAGATCAATGGTATAGAACGCTAGCTTTCCAAGCTGGATGTCGCAGGTTCAAGTCCTGTCGCCCGCTCCAATTATATATCTGAATATTTTTTGAGGTCTCTGATCAAAATAATCAGTGCTGATAAAAATGGTATTGCCAAAAGTGCTCCGATAATGCCCAAAAGATTCGCTCCTACTCCAACTGATACGATAATAACAACTGGATTGAGTCCTACTGCCTGTTCCATGATTTTAGGAACCAGTAGGTTATTTTCTAACATTTGAATACCTATATATGCAGCAGCTACAACCAACATCAGTGTTGGAGAAATAGAGAGAGCCACAATCATAGCGGGAATAGCTGAGATGATAGGGCCAAGTGTTGGGACTATTTCTAAAATTCCTGCTATGAGTGCCAATGGTAGGGCAAATGGAATTCCCAGAAGAGATAACACAATCCAGGTAATAACACCAATAAAAAGCGACAATATGATTTGACCTCGAACCCATGATCCCAGTTTTGTCTCTATTTCAGAAATAGTTGCTTGCGCGTGATTTTTTGTTTTCTCAGGGAACAATGCTACGAGGGAATGCATAATGTTCTTCTTGTCCAAAAGCAGATAAAAGCCAATAACCATAACAGTTAAGAAAGAGAAAAATCCACTAAAAATACTTTTTGTTATAGAAAAAGCATTTTCTCCTATGTTGGTCATTTCAGTAGCTAAAATTGCCTGAACCTGATGAAAGTCAATTTTGATACCAAACATATTAGCAGTATTATCCAAATAGAGAGGAAAACTCCTAACTAACGAGACAATCTGTGCTGTAAAAAACGGTACTAAAGGAAGAATAAGAAGGAAAAGCAAAGAAATCATGGCCAAAAAAACTATGGTAGCGGCGATAACATTGGGAATTTTTCTTTTGGTCAGCACCCCAACAAATGGAGAAAGCGCCGCCATAATGATATAGGAGATAAACAGATCAACCAGAATAATTTTGATTTGAAAGAGAAAAAGAGTAAAAAGCAGAATAATAGCAGTCATCAAAACATGATTGTTAACAATGTAACGAAGCGTCGAATTTTTCATATTTAGCCTTGATCCTTGCGTATAATACGCATACTTGATAAAATTATAACACAATTTAGCGCCTGTAGCTCAGTGGATAGAGCATGTCGGTTCTAACGACGGGGTCGGGGGTTCGAATCCCTCCAGGCGTACTCAGTGCAAAATCAGTAGGTTGAACATCAAGAATAGCTTGATATTGTGGGCTAAACTGTTGATTTGATAAGCCCGAATACTGCCAAGATAATCCATTGGGACATATCGAACCAAGGAGAACTCTACGCACGCCTGCATCCTCTGTATCTTCATAAGTCTTGCCTAAATCAGCAAATTTTTCTTTCATAAACTTCTCAATATCATCCATTGTGTACTTATATGTCACATTATCTCCAAGCACACTTTCAAAACCAAAAATTTTATCATCAATCGCTTCTTTTTGTTGTTTAAAATCATCATCAGAAAATAATCCTTCTAAATTTTGAAGCCTAGTTTTATCTTCATCTGTTTCAAGGTTGCTATTTCCTGTTCAGCTTTTTCTCTTTTTGAATTAAT
>JAHFKE010000074.1 GCA_023245515.1 Candidatus Levyibacteriota bacterium | reverse complement strand
GAAATTGTTGCTATACCCTTATTAACACGACCCTGCTGCTCGTCAATTTGAAGAAGCTTCTTATCCTCTTCCTCTTTTCTCTTAGCGCCATACTCCTCATTACTCATAATCGTTACCTTTGGATATGAAGCAATATCCCTCGTCTCAAAATAACTCTTAACAAACTGATATCCGATAAGAGGACTCAGCACTTGCATATCGGCAGCATTAAAATTTCCAATAACCAATGTGTTATCAAAAAAGAAAAGATCTCCTGCGGATTCCTTAACTGGCAAAATAAGAAAACTTGGAATTGACGGAAGCGCATATTTCCCGTAAAAATTCTTCGTTCCACTTGTAGCAGTAGCAATCGCTGATGCAATATTCTTTGGGTCTGCAACAATAACCTCAGGAGCTTTATTCGTTACTTGTAGCACCTTTGCTATCGTACTTTTATCAGTTTCCATACCTGCCAGCTGGGGATGTAAATCAAGGACTAGCGCCATAGAGTTAAGCTGCACAACAGCTATGATACATAGCAGGACATATCCCAACAAAGATCCTCCTAGTATCACGCTAATAATATATACCGGTAGGTTTTTAAGAAACTTTTTTGACCGGGAAAAAAATATCACCACTATCCCAATTCCCACAATAAAAATAACTAAATGTCTCGCTAAAAAATCAAATTCAACAAGATAATATGCATAAAAAACATTAGATAGCCCCTCAGGCGAAACGCCCCCAACAAAAGCAACTATCACGCAAAGAAGTGTTATCAATAATAGTAGTATCATGTCCGAATTAGTTCGTAAACGCTAAGTCCGTAAATCTGAAAGAAGATAAGGTCTTCTGAAATATTTTAGAATCTTCAAATGTTTGACTGCCATCATTAATATCCAGCGACACTTCATACACCCACTCATGATGCTCAACAGCAGCAAGATTGGCAAAATAAACACCTTGGTCATTATCTAGATGTAGTTGCTGATAACCCGCAATCTTGCCTATACTAGCCATTCTCTTCTGAAAATCCGCATAACGTTCGGGATCTGTCTTCTTATCGTAAACTCTGACTGAAAAGTATCCATCATGAATATAGGTACACGTCTCGCAAGGAAGTGGGTTAGGAGAAAAAGCAACAAGAGTTCCCCCACCGGGGAAAGACTTCTCAAAATCTCTCTCTTGCCACTCTGCAGGAATACTAAGAGCAAAATTGTATTGGTTATTCTCATAAGGCTTCCATGCTAGCACCACCGGCTCAGTCGGGGCAATTGAAGCCTCAGGAGCTGTAGGTCCCATATCTAAGATGGAGACCTGAGCATCCTTATGAGAATCCGGCTTGTGATACACGATTGCTCCCAAAAGTAGAACGATAAGTATAATCAGAGCAAGGAAGATATACTGTCTTTTTTCCGTAGTCACTACTTCTTCTTTGGGGCAGGAGTTGGAGTGGTTGGAAGATTAACCTTTGGATTCTTCTTTACAGCAGCCGGTGTTGCTGGAGTTGGAGGGTTCTTCAAATCAGATACCTTGCCCAGCTCAGAGTTCTCCAAGGCACTACCTGTCTTCCCTGCTGAAGCCTGCTGATCACTAGCCTTTTTCTTAAGATCTTCCAAGAGCTTGACAGACAGCTTGTAATCAGGACTGTTGGTATCTTTCTGCAGAAGAGCTACCATTTGCTGAGCAACGGCTGTCGCATTTTGCAAATCACCTTTGTCTCTTAGGGCTATTGCCAAGTTGAAGTATGCATTAACATAATCAGGCTTCAAATTGATTGCGTCTGAGAAGAATCTGATCGCCAAGTCATAGTTCTTAACAGAGTAGTAGATGCCACCAACATTCAAGCGAAGAACAGGGTTCAATGGATCGCGCTGGATAGCCTTACCGTAAGAATCAAGAGAGAAAGCGAGAGCATTATTAGCAACACCTGTGATATTTCTATATATTGAAGCTATTACTTCCCAGTTTCTTGATGATCGTGAATTTAGAGCTACAGCTACTCTACCTTCATTGATTGACTGTGAAAGCAGTGTCTGGATGGTTTGCTTGTCTTTGTCCGTCAGAGATCCCTTTGGATTATCTTTCGTTGGACCCTTCTTGGCAGCTATAGCGTTTGCCAAAGCGAAGTTAGTTTGAGCCATATCTACTCTATAGAGATCTATTCTTGGACTCAATCGCTCTGCATTCTGAAGATACTGGTACGTCAGGGTGCCATTCTTACTGGCCTGAACAAGTGCCTGATGGTGATAGTAATCTGCAAGAGCTACATTAAATGTCTGATATAAGACCGGTACGGCAGCGAGCAAGAAGACGATGAAGACGAGTACAGGAAAGAGATCTACCTGCTTACCCACAGTCGATGCTTTGATGCCTATAGAAAGCTCCATGACCTTTTCGCGCACTGACTTCTGAGATGCCATCAAAGCTGCGAAGACAAAGAACGTCACGACTATTGAGACAAGAGTTGTTGCATGCAGAGCCAAGAGTAGGACACTGAGAATACCACTGACTGCAAGCGCAGGAAGCAACACATGGGTTGAGCTGTCCCCATGAGCATCCTCCTTACCCAGCGCTATATTCTTCCAACTATTCTTTAAGACTACCAAAGACGTGACGAGCAAGGAGAGGAATCCAAGCAGACCCAGTGTGCCAAGTACTTGCAGGAATTCATCATGAGCTGTATCGAAAGAGAAGTTCCAGAACTTTAAGAGATTAAACTCTGTAGGCTTGTAGGTATTAAAATTGAACAGATAGCTTGAAGGACCTGTTCCTAAGAATGTTGCGTCACGAAAGACCGAGGCTGAAACTTTCCATGAGATAGCAAATGGTAACTGGATTTCCTTAGGGAAACTTGCTTCCATTTTTTGGATATTATTAAGACCTGCAGGCAAAGGAGTTGGCCAATATGTTAAGAACAGGGCAAGAGCAACAGCAACAACCGGTACCATGAACAAGCCGAGTGCCTTTTTGATCTGAGCAGACTTAGAGATGAACAGACATACTACGAAAGCAACCATAAGACCAACATAACTCGTAAAGGAGCCTGTTAATACAATTGTTAGCCCAAACAAAGTAGCAAGTACAACAGACAGAGGGGCAGAAAGATACTTATTCTTATTGAGTATAGAAAGCAAAGGCAAAGGCAAAAGCACTGTCAGAAATGCAATCGTTGAGAATGAAGAGCCGGTTGGAGTGAAGTTAACTGCTTGAGCAAAATCGAATGGCAGATAAACACCAAAGAAAGAAAGCAGACTGACAAGAGCAACTACTCCTGCGCTCCCATAGAGTACATAGAGAAGACTTTTAACTCGAGCCAAGTCCTTCAAATGAGAGACTGTGACGAAATATAAGAGTATATAGACAACCCAAGACACAGCCGAACCATGAACCCTAGGGAAATTGCCATAAATCGCAACATCTCTAGAAGCACTAAAATACGTGGAAGCAAGTACCACGCCGAGCAAAACGATTAATGGAATATCAAGAGGAGTTCTCGTAATGACAACTTTTCCCTTGAGAATCCAAGAAAATATCCAAAGACCCAAGAGTAATACTGTTGAGACAATAAGGAAAAGTAATTTTGGAACTTCATAAAACTCAGTCGTTTGGTTGAAAAAGAACAATGGGGTCGCACCGGCAACCACCAGAAGAAGAAGTGTCAATGCATGATCTATGTATTTTGAAATTTGCTGTCTCATAATTAAAACAAGATTAAAAAAAATCTAATTCAAATATAAAACAAGCTGAAATATTTCGTCAATAGGCAGTTTTGTCCCCTATCCCTTGACAACACGTAAATAGCCTCTGTATTATACATTTATGAATAACTCACTGCGCCTTCCTGAATTTCTTAGATTATTCCCTGATGATACTGCATGTCTTGAAGCAATAAAAATGCTTCGCTTTCCAAATAGTATTCGTTGTAGTATATGCAACAAGATAACCAAGCATTATAAAATAAAAAGCAGAACCGCTTATGCATGCAAGCTATGCCGCAATCATGTCTTTCCTCTCGCAGATACCATTTTCGAAAAAACGACTACCTCTTTACAATTATGGTTTTACGCGATGCTCCTTATGACATATACTCGGGCTGAGATTTCCGCAAAGCAACTACAAAGAGAGCTTGGAGTAACCTACAAAACAGCATGGAGAATGCATAAGACTATCCGGACCCTTATGGAGCAAAACGATGGAGATCTCTTACATCACGAGAAGGAGACCATACGCAAATGGACATTCTTTAATAAATTTGAAATTAAAGTTGTTGAGAGACAGCAGGCCAACAATGACTAATGATAAATGATAAATGGACAATGGACAACCAGGATCACTAGCCGGCCTTAGCTGCGCGCCTTAACAGGGTAAAAAAATCTTCTCTCATGTCTCTTCCCTTCTCTTTTTTCAAAATCTTCTTTATCTCCTTATCTTTTATCGCCAGGACCTTCTTTTTCATAAAAAAAGTATAGCCAAGCAAGAAAGAATTCGCAATGTCTGTGAAAAGTTTTCGTGAAATGTATCGTCTGTAGCATTTAGGCGTTGACACCCACTCGAGCTTCTTGGTAATCTTAATTTAGGCGGTAGAAGTACCGTTCTTGGTTTGTTTATTAAAAAATGATTAAGATTATAGACATAACACAAAAGGACGATGAGGTGCTATTGTATTACGCACACGACAAGAACGGTAAGAAGTTCTTCAAAGTTATCACCAGCTCTGACGGCTTTCAATTCGATGGGAAACATAAGTACATCATAGTCACTGACGCTAAAAAGCGTGAGGAACAAAGCTACGACTGGAAATCCTTCAAGGTCGCAAAGGAGAAGGATACCTATTTTGTCACCTATAAAATTAATTCGCGCAGCTATCTCAACCTGAACGGCGCCAGCTCATCCGATTTGATTCGTTGGACCAAAACAGGAAAGATAGAAAATATCAAAGAAAGTGGCACTGTCGTGCCTGACTACAAGCATAACAGTCAATACATCATGTACTTTGGGGAGAAGGTCATAAGACTTGCCTCATCATCCAATCTTAGTCGTTGGAAGACTGATGAAAAGCCAGTACTCGAACCACGAAAAGAGAGCTTTGACTCCGGAGACCTCAAGGCTGGAACCGCGCTGCATATACACGACCAAATTCTCCTTATCTATTATGTCATGAACAAAAACTCCTACAGCATAGGAGCAGCACTATTTGATAAAAGAGATCCACATAAAGTGCTATGGCGATCAGAAAAACCACTTTGGGAACAGCCAGAAAATCTCCATAAAGAACCATTTTCTCCTCTTGGTGTTGCCATCATCAATGACGCGCTCGTTCTTTATTGGCTTGTTGGACATACGACGGTTTATGCAATCTCCTGCCCATTGCCCACTCTTAACGGACTCAAAGATAAAACTTTTTCAGTTCTTAAAAAATTTGAACACAATCCTATCATCAAGCCGTCTCGGCAAATATGGGAATCACGCGCAACATTTAACAGTGCTGCTGTTTATGAAGACGGCAAGGTGCATTTTATCTATAGAGCTTTGGGTGATAGCGACCTGTCGGTACTGGGGTATG
>JAHFKE010000015.1 GCA_023245515.1 Candidatus Levyibacteriota bacterium | reverse complement strand
AAGATCTGTCAGGTATTTTAGATCAGGAAGAGGCAGCCTATCAAAGACTTGCAGATCAAAGAAATGAAACTCTTGGCGAAACACTCTCGGGATTACATGAATCAGGCTTTTCCCGCATACAGGAACCTTCCACAGCAAATGAGCTTTCACCTATAAGTCGCGCACTGAAAGAAAGACTAGCAACACATCCATCCCCACCCTCCTTTGCAGCAGGGGCAGAGATGC
The DNA here is from genome assembly GCA_023245515.1 of Candidatus Levyibacteriota bacterium. GTDB lineage: Bacteria > Patescibacteriota > Microgenomatia > Levybacterales > UBA12049 > JAHFKE01. The sequence continues at coordinate 21,065 of JAHFKE010000015.1, read as the reverse complement.
TTTACTCAGCTCTAAAGAGACAAGATCTAAAGAACCTTGAGTCAGAAGCAGACCTTATCGATGTGGACGATTTAGACAGAGAACTCGCAGAGCTTACTGGAGGCAAATAACTATTTTCCAAACCTTCTCTCTCTTTGCGCATAGTCATTAAGTGCCTTATCAAATTCTTCCTCATTAAAGTCAGGCCAAGCAACTTCCGGATAAACGTATTCAGCATCCCTTGATTGCCAAAGTAAAAACCCACTATGCCTCCTCTCTCCGCTCGTTCGTATAATTAAATCAGGCTCAGGTTGCCCCTTGGTATATAAATGAGAAGAAATGTCTTCCTGAGTAAGTTCTGTTTTGCCTTCTTTAAGCGCTTCATTGACAGCAAAAACAACCTCCTCTCTCCCTCCATAATTAAGAGCAAGATTGACAAGGATTGCCTCGTTATTTTCACTCTCTACAGCAAGCCTCGAAGCCTCATCCTGAATATCCTGAGGAAATTGCGACATATCACCAATCGTCTTAATCTTTACATCCTTTTGTATAAGTCGTGTGACCATGGGCCCAGTGAGAATAGTACGAAATATACGCATCAAAGCATCTACTTCAAGTTTACTTCTCTTCCAGTTCTCTGTAGAAAAAGCCCAAAAAGAAATTACCTCTATACCCTTCGTCTTTGCATGCTCAACAATTGATTCTATATGATCAGCTCCCTCTTCATGCCCTTTAAAAACAGCAAGACCGCGCCCGCGAGCCCAACGCCTATTACCATCCATTATAATACCGACATGCTTAGGAACCTCTTGATTACTCATACATATTAATTTTTAATTTACAATTTCTAATTTTTATTTAATTTTCAATGATTTAACGTTTACATATTGAAACATTGAGGCATTGATAATCGAAAATTAAAAATTGGCAGACTATATCTTCCTCACCTTCACTCCCTTTACCGTATCTTCAATATCATAGCCCAGCCTCTTAATTTGAGCCCTAATATGATCGGCTGCATTGAAGCGCTTCTCTTTGCGCATCTGCTGACGCTCCTCAACGAGTGCTTGGATATGACCCGGAATAACACCCTGCTCCTTTCTCATCTCGATACTTTGAGCTTTCAGATCCAGACCCAAAATACGATCCATCTTAAAAAGAGCGGTCGACTTAGCCGATGAAGGATTATCCGACTTAACCAACTCCCACATTACACCCAATGCCTTTGACATATTCAGATCATCATTAACCGCTTCCAAAAATCTCTTTTCATATTCTCTTACTGTTCCTTCAGGCCTACTCCTCTCTCCTTCCACCTCCTCATCAGGTGCTTCATCCCATTTTACAATCTCTTGTCGTAACTTCTTAAGAGCATTGGCTCCTGCTTCAAGAGCTTCAAAAGTAAAATTCATCTCCTGACGGTAGTGTGCATTGAAGTAAAGATAGCGCAGATCAAGAGCAGAAAATCCTTCTTTTTCAAGATCATAGAGGGTATACGTATTCTCCAAACTCTTACTCATTTTCTGTCCTGCAACCAACATAAACGACGAATGAAGCCAGTATTTTGCCAATGGCTTATGAGTAACGGACTCTGCCTGCGCAATTTCATTGGGATGGTGAATCTCTTTATGATCAACTCCCCCTGTATGAATATCAAAAGTCTCGCCCAGATACTTCATGCTCATCGCAGAACATTCTATGTGCCATCCAGGAAAGCCCTTGCCCCAAGGCGAATTCCATTCCATGTCTCGTTTTGAATCCGGAGTGCTTTTAGGTGAAAATTTCCACAAAGCAAAATCGCGGGGATTTTTCTTCTGATCATTTGCATCAACCCTGGTAAATCCAGCATCAGTCTTGTCAAACGATGACAACTTGCCATAATCTTTTAAAAGGGACGTATCAAAATAAATACCGTCAGGTGTAGTGTAGGTGAAGCCATTTTCCTCGATTCTTTGGATCAGATCAATCTGTTCCTTAATGTGATCAGTTGCTTTACATAATGTCGCAGGAGGAGTGAGGTTGAGAGCTTGGTAGTCTTTGAGAAAAGCATCCGTATAAAACTCTGCTACTTCCCAAGCAGTTTTTCCTTCTTTTTTGGCAGATTTCTCAAGCTTATCTTCGCCTGTATCTGCATCACTCACGAGATGCCCCACGTCCGTTATGTTCATAACGAAATTGACATCATAGTCGTTATACTGCAAAACTCGTACCAAAAGATCAGCGGTCGCGTACGCCCGAAAATTGCCAATATGAGCAAATTGATAGACCGTCGGACCACAAGCGTACATCCCGACACTCAAAGGATGAAGCGACTTAAAGTCCTCAACGTTCTTGGTTAATGAGTTATAGAGCTTGACCATACTCCCCATTATACCTTTCTGAGGCTATAATTCAAAGCTCTAAATTCTCCAACCCTAGATTATCTCTCAGTCACCCTTGGCCTTCTCCTAGGTTGCTCACTCACAAAGACAACTCCAACCTGCTCAGGAGTAACGCCTAAATCTAGGTTTCTTGGTCTTCTGCTAGATGACTCACTTGCAAACACAACTCCAACCTGTTCGGGGGTAACACCCAAATCTGGAGCCATAGCTTGCCTGGCCTCTTTTACGCCCATATTTACTTGTGCCATTTCAGATTCTTGACTTCTCATATATTATTCACCTCCTTTCGAATCTTATGATTCGAAATGATCCTGGGATTCGCAAATCGCAGGGCCCTTTCAAATCTCATGATTGTCCATTTGTCATTTACCATCTGCCATTTATATCTCAATGGAAATTTGAAAATGGAAAACTATTCTACTTCTACTTTCATATTTATCCCCTCTTCGAACCCCCATGCTCTAGCCCAAATGCATCAGCGGTTGATTTTCTTGGTGTCACCGATCTATAACTATTAACTCGAGATTCAGACGCAAGCAGATCATCTACCTCCGCATTAACCCCGTCTGACCGCACTCCTAAGGGATCATGTGCATCATCAGCCTCTACTTTCTCCCCATCCAGCTCTGCCCTAAGCGCAGCAATGCGCTCCTGAGCAGCTTGTTGATCTGTTGGTGTAAATCTTTCTGTCATATATTTTATATAAATAATTTAGGAACATAAAAAAACCCTCCTTGTCGGAGGGTCCTTAATGCATTTTGCTATTTTTTAGCCATCAAGACTCCCTCCATGCAAGCATGGTAAGAGAAATAATGGTAATAAAAGCTCTGCTCTGAGTCATACTCTTATATTAGCACCTTCTTACAGGATGTCAAGCCCCAGCGTAATAAAGCTTATCCCCCTCCGCCTCTTGACCTTCTTTCTGTCTTCGTTCTTTCGTTATCACTTGCCATCATGTTAGTCTTTTTGCCCTTAGCGCCCTTACCAGGCGCCTGAAGCGGCCTATTGTTCTTCTCCTGCGCTTTCTGTTCTGCTTTCTTTTTCTTTTGCTCTTCCTCCTCCTGCTTTACCTGCTGTTCTTTCTGCGCACGCTTTTGTCTTTCCTTTGCCACCTGCTCCTCAAGCGTTCCCACAGTTTCGAGCTTATTGGAAACATTGTAATGTGTCCGCTCATGCAATCTTATTTTCTCCCTTTGGTCTTTTTGCGCATCACTCAACTTAGCCTTATCTTCTGCGCTCATCTGCTTAGAGGGATCAATGCCAGCCATCTTTGCCATATCATCGGGAGCATTCGACTGACCGGTAAGCTGCTCACCAATAGAGCTCGTATCAGCTTTTGGAGGGGTCAAACCAGGAAGTAAAGGTGTTTGATATTCTATAGATCCTGTTGAGGGCTTATACTCAGACTCTCGTTGCCCCGGAATGACAGGAATTTGATCGGCCATGGTACCGTATTTTTCTGCATTTGACTTAGGACCCCTGTCTTCTTCCTCAGTCCTTTGAGGTACTTGCATCGCTTCTTGAGGATTTTGGGGATCAGTTTTCTCAGAAGGATCATTGACGACGCCATAGAGCGAATCAACAATTTGCTGATCTGTGACTTTCAGTTGATCCACAGCCCCTTTACGGGTCTGAATCACTTGTCCCTTAATCGTACGCTTTGCATCACCTAGCCCTCCTTCAACAGCTCTTTCAAACTCGTCCTGCTTGGTAGGTATTATTTTCAACAAAGCCATAGCCTAATAATACTACAAAGCAGGCAGGGGAAGTAAGAAGTAAGAAGTAAGAAGTAAGAAGTAAGAAGTAAGAAGTAAGAAGTAAGAAGTAAGAAGTAAGAAGTAAGAAGTAAGAAGTAAGAAGTAAGAAGTAAGAAGTAAGAAGTAAGAAGTAATTAAATTATACGCTTTCCTTAATTCTTAATTCTATATTCTTAATTCCTATTTAATACTCGCTCCTACCTTCCATGGCTCTTTCAAGTGTGGTGGGGTCGGCATATTCCAGATCTGCACCAATCGGCAACCCCCTCCCAATTCTCGTAATTCGCAATTCGCCATCCGCAATTCGCAATTGCTTCGCGATATACATAGCAGTCGCCTCGCCTTCCATGGTCGGATTCGTCGCCAAAATAATTTCCTTCACCCTTTCCCCTTCACCCTTTCCCCTTCGAATCAGCTCGCTGATTCGTATCTCATCTGGCCCAATATTATTCAATGGATCAATCTTCCCATGCAGCACATGATAGACTCCCTGATACTTCCTTCCCCTCTCAAGAGCAAGCACATCCAAAGGTTGCTCGACAACGCATACCATTGATTGATCACGTTTTTCATCAATGCAGATACTGCATGGATCCGTCTCATCAACACAAAAACATATTGAACATACAACTGTATCTTTTACAAGGCTCTGAATTGAATATGCGAACCGATCGAGCTCTCCCTGAGGCACATGGAGAAGATAAAAAGTCAGACGCTCGGCAGTTTTGGGCCCAATGCCCGGCAACCGCTCAAAGCTTTCTATCGTACGCTGTATAGCTCGTGGAATCTTCATAATATTTAAGAGAAAAGCGTTAAGGGGCAAGGGTAAGATTAAATTACTTTACGCTTTACCCTAAACCTTTTAGTGCTTTCGCCACTATCTCTGCCACCGACAGGATTTCCAACTTCTCAATCCCCTTCTCCTCCGGCACCCCTACTGTGTCTGTTACAAAAACCTTTTTGATCACCGACTTCTCCAGTGAATCCAAAGCTCCCTCTACAAAAATCCCGTGAGTTGCAAAAACAATTATTTCCTCAACGCCCTTTTGACCCAAAAGTTCTGCGGTTTTTGCAATTGTCCCTCCTGAGGTAATCATGTCATCAACGATAATGGCGCGCTTACCAAGCTCCCCCTCAATACTCGTCGCTTCTACTTTTCCCGTATTCAAATCTCTATTCTTTTCAACTATTGCATAATTCCTCTTGCCTAGAAGCTCTGAAAGCATCCTGATGCGGCGGCCTCCGCCCCCGTCGGGCGATACTAAAACGGTGTCATCCGTATCCCATCCGTTCTTTTTAATAACTTCAGCAAATATACCCAGAGCCGACAAGTGAGAAACCGGTATTGTAAATACTTCTGAAATCCTGACAGAGTGGAGATCTACAGTGATAACTCTATTGATACCAACAGCCTCAAGCGTATTAACAACTACCTCAAGAGATACTGCTTCTCCGTCTCTGAAGACATGATCTTGCCTTTGATATCCTAAATACGGAATAACTGCAGTGATTGACTTTGCTCCGCCCTTAGCGAGCGCATTAGTCAGGAAAAAAAGCTCCATGTAGTTAGTGTCTGCTGGATTTGTCGTAGACTGCACAACGACTGTGTCTTCTCCAACAACGGGTTCCAAAATTCTAATTCGTTTTTCTCCATCAGGAAAAGCAAAAACCTCAACAGGAGAAAGCTTCTCCCCCATCAGTCCCGCAATATTTTCCGCCAATGGCCTATTGGAGCTACCGCTAAATATCTTCATATTTGAATCCGAAATTCTAATATCGAAACTCGAAATAGATTCGGTAAGCTCACTATCCTGAGCAAGTCGAAGGACAATACCAAAATCTCAATTAACTAAATTCAAAACGCCCTAGCCGCGTTTGACGTGGTTTAGATATTTGAATTTTGAAAATTTGAATTTGTTTCGTATTTCGTATTTCGTGCTTCGAGTTTACTTTCCGCCTAGGAGGCCTCCAAGTCCGCCCATTCCACCGGTCATAGCTTGCAGTTTTTTCGCAGCTACCTCCTGGGATTTTTTAACGGCTTCGTTCACAGCACCTCTGATATCGTCATCGGATTTACCATTCGATTTAATCTCACGTATCTCCTGATCGCCACTGATGCGTACGAAAACACCATGCTTACTAACTTCCACCTCTTCAAGTTTCAGCTGTTTTTGAATAGCCATCGCTTGATCGCGCATTTTCTTTAATTCTCCAAGTTGTCCTAAAGGATTAAAACCCATATATATTCACCTCTTTTCTTGCCTTATGGCGAGAAAAGACTCACGGATCTGCAGATCCGGGAGCCCCATCATCTACTACGTTTTCAATTCTACCCCAATTTTTACCTCATTACCAGTAAGAAGTTTGCAAATTCTCATCAATTCGTCTCGTGTTTTCTGATCGTCCAGTCGTTCTTTATGAAATTTGTATGCCGTCTCTATGACAACCTCATCCTTAGTATATGTTCTAATCATGCAACTGCGTAGTACACCGGCAATTGTATGATTATAGTTCTTCATTTCAGAAATGATGCTTTTCCAAAACGCATCCAACCACTCCTTCGTCACCTCTCCATCCGCAGGAGCCTTGAGCAATTCTACGCCTACCACCGCTACCCCCTCCTTCGCATCGCCTGCAGACTTCGGCTCGCCATAAAGAGCCTTATTCTTCTGAATGTCCCCAACCTGTTTACGCAAATGAGAGACCGTGATACCGCTTTGCAAAGACGCACCTTGGCCTGCCACAACCACGTTTGACTTAGCGACGTTCGACGTGGACACGGAGTTTGCCGAAGGACCTGAGGTAGACGCGGAACCAATAGGGGGATTTACCTGAGTCACGCTTGACCTTGTTATATACTCAATTACTGCCAACTCCAGGGGTAACTGCGGCAAAACAGCAAACTTCATGTCCATATGTGCTTTTGATAAAAGCTCAAATAAGACATTAATCTCTTTAATCGTTAACTCCTGATCCCCGATTCTTGATTCATGGTCCGTGATTCCAGCCTGCCGCAACAAGTGACTATGCAACTCGACTAGTAACTCCTGCAAGAAATGTCTTACATCCACACCCTGTTCCGCTATCTCCTGGATTATCTGCAGACCACGCTTAGCATCTTTTTTTGCCAACGCAGCGAACATTTCCGATACTTGATGCCTAATACCGGATACTTGATATTTACTCTCTACAAATTCCTCGGTAATCTTTGCACCATTTGCCAATAGCACTATCTCTTCCAGAATCTTTGTTCCATCACGAAAACCCCTATCTGATAATCGTGCAATAACATGTAGCGCTTCGTCAGCAATATCGATCTTTTCTGCTTTGACAATTCGACTAAAAGACCGCACCAACTCTGCCTCGGTCGCAGGCTTAAAAGAGATGTGGAAACAGCGCGAAACAATAGTCGCAGGAAGTTTATGCGGCTCTGTCGTACAAAGAATGAACATAGCATGAGCTGGAGGCTCTTCAAGGGTTTTCAGAAGTGCATTGAATGCTTCCGTTGTAAGCATGTGTACCTCATCAATGATATATACCTTTTTCTGAGCAGATACGGGAGATAGGCGGATTTTTTCTTTGAGATCGCGGATTTCATCAATGCCCCTGTTGGAAGCAGCATCGATTTCTAATATATCAAGATTTGTACCATTGGTAATAGAAACACATTGTTCACAGACATTGCAAGGCTCAATTTGGCTCGTGGCGAGTGGCTCGTGGCTTGTGGTATCTTTTTCTTTTTTATTACTACGTGCTACCTGCCACACGCTACCTGCATTTTTTTCGCAGTTGATTGCTTTGGCGAGAATCCTGGCTGTTGAGGTCTTACCAAGTCCTTTTGGGCCAGTAAAGAGAAAGGCATGTGGAGTCTGCTTTTGCAAAACAGATAGTAGTGTTTCCCTGATGGCCCCGCTATCAAGTTCATCAATTGTCTGAGGACGATATTTTCGGTAGAAAACCATATGCGCTTCGCTTAAGTTAAAAATTCAAAGTTAAAAGTGAAAAGTTAAGGAAGAAATTTATAAATAAAAATTCCTTATGCGATTTGGAACTTTGCACTTTGCGCTCTTAATTTACTCATGATGCAATCCGAGTAGGTGTAACATGCTGTGACTGACGAGCTCATCTACGCGATCATCGACAAGAATCTCCTGTTTTGCTGATTCCCTGATCACTTCCGGGTAAGAAATCACGATGTCACCAAGTCTGGTTATGTCCGGAGGAAGCTGACTCGACTCCCCTTCCGCGAGAGGAAAAGAAAGTACATTGGCAGTCGTGTCCTTATCTCGATATTGCTTATTGAGCTTGCGCATCTTGCGGTCTCCCACAATAGCAATAGATACTTCGATCGGACTTTGGACATTTTGCTCTTCAAGCACAGAATTAACAGCAGACTTTATGCGCTTTCTACTCACTTTATACCTGCTCTCAACGTAGATTAATACTTTAGCGTTACTCATGTATAGAGAAATCTTTTTTAAACGATCCTAACCCTCGCTGCTTCTTCCTGCTTCATCTTCTTCTTCAATTTTTTAGCAAGAGATGGCTTAAGATAAAATTTGCGACGCTTAGCCTCTTGAATGATTCCCTCGTCCATTACTTTCCTTGAAAAGTTACGGATAACTTGATCATCTGATTGTCCTGGTAATTTTTTCACATGAACCATAATAAATAAACACCTCCTTTATTAGAAGCTGTTAACGATCCCTAAGGGAGCGTTTTACAGATTCTTATATCCACCAATAGTCGCTCCGTGAGCCGTGTACGAATAGTACCAGCCTCGCCGGCTAGGCGGGCTAAAAAGGCGAACGGCAAGACGTGGCGGATCAAACCTTCGTAGACTCCTATTCTACCTCAAACCCCCTCGTATGTAAATGCCTAACAAGCTCCGGCAGATCTAGAAAGCCTGTAGACAGGCGTAAGAAAGTGGTAACATATTGACACAGAGCAGTATAATTACTCTATATAGGAATATGGGTAAAGAAAAAAAGCCCCATGGAAGAGAGGAAAGGAGATACAGGAGTGCAGACGACGAATATACCCGCGTCTCATCTGCCGCATATGGGAACGGGGAAACAGCAATCGTTTCTTTCGTAGGATACTCCGTACCGCACACATCGGCCCCCTTACAAAAACTTTCTGAGGCATACGCAAGACAGTTCGGAGCCACCTTCCATTTGGTCGAGACTGCCTCTAAAAAATTTAACGGCAAAAATAAAATGCAGTACGAAGTGGAAGCTGCGCATGAACGGGTGCAGGAAATAGTTGATGAACACAGGGACCGAAACGGACAAGTCGATCTTTACCTTTCTGGACACTCAAGAGGCGCTATAATCGCAACGGGCACACAGCACTTATTTGAGGAAGAAAACCCAGATAATACGCTCAACCCCTTAACGCTTTTTAATCCAAAGGGAATAACCGAACAAGGACTCGCAGAACTGTCAGGAGCTGTTACCCTGGACCTCTATAACGCAATCGTAGATTCGGCTAACCAGAAGAATGGCGACAGATGGAGGGCTCTACTCACCACTGCTGACATATATGGTGAGGTGGGTATTGTGCAACTCGATAAACTAAGAGAGTCACGTATGAAATATCCCAGACGCATTTTGGATGAGCTGAGACCCTGTCAGGAACGAAGTCCCTATATGTCGCTTATAAAAAGTCCTGTCCTTATCTTCACAGGAGAAAAAGATCCCCTGGCACTTCCTGGGCATATTATTCCTGATGGAGAACAAGTCCCCACTCTCCTCCAGCTCCCAACCCTGCTTGGCAAACACATAAGGAAACGCGACTTTCTCAAGTTGCCTACTGAGGTGGGAGGAGCCGTGAGAAATCTTTTTGGAAAAGATAAAAATGGATTCATACTGGATCTGGAGGAAAGAAGCGCATATCTTCAGGAAAACTACTTCACGAGCAGTGCGAGCGTACTTATGCTCGTTGCACAAGGGAAAGGCCACAGCTTTTCAGCGTTTGACCCTGAAACAATTGCACGCATAACCTATGAAGCAATAGAACATATTGCCTCCGGAAGTAAAGAGCGGTTTGACCTAGGTAGTTACGACCAGAAATTTATCTGAAACCACTACGAAGCGGCAATCGAGGGGCCATATGGGCCGGTGAGATGGATATGAAGATGGTCGATGTCCTGCGCACCTCCGCCATTGATGGTGATTTTGTGTCCTTTGTCCTTAAGCCCTTCCCTCTTGATCATTTGCTGCACCACAAAGAAAAGTTTTTGAAATAAAGCGGGATCCTCAACCATCATGAACTCTGAAACATGCCTCTTGGGGACAATAAGCAGATGGATTGGCTTTACAGGATGAATGTCAGGAAAAACCATGACATCATCGTCCTCATACAGGAGTTTAGCCGGAATCTGCTTCTCTCTTATTTTGCAAAAAATACAATCCATGCTAGATTCTCTCCACTACCTTGATAATCTCTTCTAGGCTTAACTTTGTCGGACGCATCTTTGGGTTCTTTGGTGATCCGTTCAGAAGCATCTTCTTTGAAACATGAAGAAACCAGGTCGCCTCAGGATCAATCTTTTTTAATTGCTCGTAAATCAACGTCAGATCCGCCCCCTTAGTCTCCTCTGTACTGGGTAAAGCTTTGATGCGAACATACTCTTTCCTCGGATCCTTGCGAATGACTAGGACGTATCCCATCTTCTGCGCCAGTTTGAGAACCGTGTCGTTAAGCGTCTCAAATCCCATGCCCTTGCCGAATCGTGTCGTGAATTCAACGCCTTTTTCCTTAATTTCCTCTTCAGCCCAAATTCTATTTTCAAATGCAGCGACCATCGCGTCTAGACACTGTATGCCAAAATCGAGATACAGCTTATCCTGATTTGGCTTGAGATATTTCATGCCATCTAAAAGCCCAAGGAGAGAAAATTCATAGCGATCAGCATCAGCTTCAGACCAGAAAACTTCCTTAAAGTGATCAGTGTCGACAATAATTTTAACAATACGGGAGATTGACTCGTCATGCTCAGAAGATACTTTATCTCCTGCCTTTTCGATTTGTACCTTTACATAGTCCCACGTGACTGATGCCGCCGAGACATTCGTATCTTGCGTCTGGTGATGGTCAAGTGGACCCATTCCTGTATCGACATGGATCACCTCATCCCCTCCTATTATTTCAATCGGATCGTCCCCATGATTCCCAACTCCTGACTCCTGGTTCTTTAATCGCGTTCCGGCAGGGACAAACTTTACCTCTGCATCCTGCCAACCTGCCAAAAATTTTTTAAGAAGCCAAACAGAGCTGATAGCGTCCCAATCGGGAGACATGTGCGTAACTATTATCTTCATGCCCCTTCGCAATCCTTTCTTAAAACTTCAGAACTATCTATCAATCCTCTTGTTAATGTAATATATTTCATATGCTTCGGAGGCATGACCCCTTCGTAGTCCCACTGAACGGGACGAAGTGGGGTCATAGGCATAAGTATACAACAATAAATTCGAATATCAAAATCCGAAAATCTCAGAATGCTCAGAAGATCAGAAAATCTGAATGTCTGCCAATCTGAGCTCTCAGGGTATCCTGAAAGCCTAACTATTGACTTTCTATGTCAAATGTCTGATGATTAAACTATACTCACTATGGATCCTAAATCTCTGTCCAACATCGATCCTAAGCTTAGAGAAACCTATGAAAGGGTGATGGGAACTACTGTAGCAGCCCCACCTCCAACCCTGGCTACACCCGCCGCTCCAAGCTCACCACCTCCTCCTAGTGATGTACCTGCGCCACTTGCCATGGACAGTACGGCACCTAGCAGCAATTACTCTTCAATGGCCATGCCCTCTACGCCTGAGCCAACAAATCCCATCACGCCTCCTGTCTTTACTCCTGCTGCACCGGCTGATCCGGAACCAGCTCCTCCTGCTGCACCGGCTGATCCCCAACCAAACTTAAAACCACAAAACCTTCCTTCTCCCGCTTCGGTAACACAGAACGAACACAAGACCTCTCCCTTGCTTAAGGCGCTCTATCTTATAGGAGGAATAGCTTTCTTTGCAATCTACACAATCTTCTGGATCAAAATCTTCAAAATCCCTTTCTTTTTTTAGAACTAAGAGGCAAGACGTAAGAATTAAGAAGAATATCTTATTTGAGGCGGCTTAACACTTCATCGCAATCAATCAATTCTGACGCGGACACAGTTCGCTTTTTAAATTCAACCTTATCACCCGCTTGCCCTGAGTCTTGCTGAAGGGTCTTACTACTCACGACCAACCGTACAGGAATACCAATGAGATCCGCGTCTGCAAACTTCTGACCTGCACCGACATCTTCTCTATCATCAAACAGAACTTCAACTCCGGCATCCAAAAGCTTCTCATAAACTTCTTCTGCTTTCTCTTTAATTACTGGATCATTCTTCAAAATTCCAACCAAATGCACCTGATAAGGAGCCACAGATTCCGGCCATATGATACCTCGTTCATCATGAAATACCTCGACCAAAACTCCCATAAGTCGTGTGATACCAATACCATATGCGCCAAACCAAACAGGCTTTCTTTCACCTGTTTTATCAGTAAACATCACATTCATCGACTCAGCGTACTTATCTGTGCCATAAGGGAATATATTGCCAACCTCGATTGCTTTCAATGTACGCAAACCCGGAGCTTTGCGGTCTTCATCGTTCATGATTTCCTCATTTTTTGCATACTTCCAACCATCGGCAAGATAGATCGTGTCTTCACCCACGGGACTTTCCACTTGAAATTCATGCGTCAAACGATCGGTAAACACTCCTCCTGCTGCTTCAGTAATAATCGCGTGAAGACCCACACGCTCAAATACTTTAAGGTATGCATCCGCTATCTGCCAATAATACTTCCACATATCTTCTTCTGTCTCATGTGTGCTATATAAATCTTTCATAATAAACTCACGCCCCCTGAGAATGCCTGATTTTGCGCGCAATTCATTGCGGAATTTGGTTGAGAAATGATAAACATTCGCAGGTAGATCCTTATAGCTGGTGATGTGTTTACGGATAACATCCATCACGATTTCTTCATGAGTAAATGAAAGAGTATATTCTTTTTCGTTCTTTTCGAACTGATACATTACTTCCTTCGCACTGTCCCAACGGCCTGTTTCGTTCCAGATTTCCTTCGGATGCAGAAGCGGCATGAGAACCTCCTGAGCACCTGTCGCGTTCATCTCTTCGCGAACAATCTGCTCAATCTTTCGCTCAACCAGACGCCCAAGAGGCAGAAGCGTGTATGATCCTGCCATTAGCTTGTCTATAAATCCTCCCTGAATTAAAAATTTAGCATTAACAGCAATCTCATCTTTAGGAACTGATTTTGTTGTTTTAGCAAAAAGATTGGAATATTTCATAATCTAAGCCCTGCGCTAAGTCAAAAAGTAACGCATACGTCTGAGTATAGCAGCTTGGAGATTTCTTGACAAACAATCTGCCTGGGAGTATATTCATCCTAACTATGCAAATCGAAAGACCACATTCCGAGATGGAGAACCAAAGCCCTCTAGATAAGATGTTTGATACATACAATAAGACGAGAGTAGAAAAAGATCCTTTAGCAGCCCTAATAGAATTGCGCGGATCTCTCAGAACGTATCCTGAGCTGGATGTACCTGCCAAAGTTGATATACTTCGTACAAAAGCAGATAAAGAACTTGAAGCACTTGGTGACGAGAATCCTTCCAATTTTGATCTCCGAGCAGGAATCGGCCAACAAATGAAAGAATATATGGAAATAATCGCAACCCATGAAAGAGAACAGGGAGATCGCAGATATACACAAAAAGCGACTAAGCAGGAACAAAAACGCTGGGGGCTAAGAAAAAGATAGAACTACTGCTGTGGCGGCTGCCCTTCCGGCTTCTGCAATTGATGTCCTCCAAACTCTTTACGCAAAGACTGTACTAGCTTAGCTGCGAAAGTTTCTTGCACAGCTTTATCATACTGAGACTGCTTGCGGAATTCTAGAGACTGCTCAATAACATTGATGGGAAGATGCTTGACTTTTGCTTCTTCAATCGTCCATTGTGCCTCACCAGTCGCATCAACAATGCCTTCGACCTCCTTAAGCGTAGGATTTTTGGTAAGGGCGCTCACAGCTATATTAAGAAGGAAGCTCTGAATGATACTCCCTCTTTGCCACGTATGAGCTACATCCAATAGGTTAAAATGATAATCCGACTTTGCCACAACCCCAAATCCTTCACCGAGAGCCTGCATTATCCCATACTCTATTCCGTTGTGTACCATCTTCGCAAAATGCCCTGCTCCTCCTGAGCCTAAATATTTATGGATACCGCTTGGCTTGATCAGAGTATCAAAGAGAGGAAGACAATATTCGTAGGCACTCTTGTCTCCTCCGACCATCAAGCAGAACCCATTCGCAAAAGCATAGAGACCGCCAGAGACACCAACGCCCAGAAATCTAACTTGTTTCTTGGCAAATTCAGCAAACCATCGCTCAGTATCCTTAAAATTCGCGTTACCCCCATCAATAACGATGTCCCCCGGCTCACAGATAGCAAGAATTCTCTGCATAAAACCTTCAGTCGCCTCACCTGCAGGGAGCATTGTCCAGTAAACCCTCGGCTTTATCATATTATCGTGGAGTTCTTCAACTGAGGAGGCTATAACTAATTGGCGATTAACAATAGCTTGAGATCTTTCAGCCCGCATGCGGTCAAGGGCTTCTTTAGACCTATTATAGACAATGACATGATGACCGCCGATAATCCATTTATCAGCGAGCAGTCTACCCATTTTACCAACACCAAAAAGTCCAACCTGCATATCTTCCTCCCATTATAGCCATTTTCTGGAGTCTTTTTCAATAAGCACATTTGCTTCTTGCGGTCCGTTACTTCCTACTTCGTACGTTACGTTTTCAGAAGGATTTTCATCCCATCCTTTTAAGATACCTGATATGAGCTGCCACGAGCTTTCCAGCTCATCTGACCTATTAAAGAGCATCTGATCACCTGCCAGAATATCCAGAAGTAGTCTTTCGTAAGCCTCAACGCCTTTATGCCCGAACTCTTCTTGATAGCTGAAATGCATATCTACTGTGGCTAAGGCTAAACGGGGCTTGCCCCGCGAAGCCTCTGGCGAAGTGGGGTCTTTGGCAATCACACGCAGTCCTATGCCTTCATTTGGCTGAATTTTGATAGTTAGCACATTCCCCACTTCTGGGCAACCATACTCCTTAAAGAGAAGGTGACAGGTCTGCACAAAAACAATCTTTATATCCACTACATCTTCTGCCATTTTTTTCCCTGCCCGGAGATAGAACGGCACACCGGTAAACCTATCCGTATCAACAAAGAGCTTCATCGCAACAAATGTATCCGTATGAGAGTCAGCTGCAACCTTACCTTCTTCCTTATAACCTGCATACTGACCTTTCACGACGCGCTCCGATACTTCTGAAGGCTTAATTGGACGGATTGCTTTTATAGCATTTACCCTCGCATCTCGAACACTTTCTTTAGAAAAACCCTTCGGCTGTTCCATGGCCACAGTTGCCAGAAGCTGAAGTAGATGATTCTGCGCTACATCCCGAAGCATTCCTACACCATCAAACGACTCTCCTCGCCTCCCTATCCCCTTCTTCTCAGCAAAGGTTATCTGGACATGATCAATATGAGTTTTATTCCAAACTGGCTCAAAAATACTGTTGGCAAAACGAAATGCAATCATGTTCTGAACCGTTTCCTTAGCAAGATAATGATCAACACGATAAATTTGTTTTTCTTCAAAAATACTGACAAGCTTTTTATCAAGCGCGCGCGCGGTATCAATATCTTTGCCAAATGGCTTTTCAATTGCCAACCTAGTCCATATGCTTTTATCAAAACCCTGCTTGCCAGCCGTAGCTTCAGCGAAGGCTGGGCCGCATCCTTCCGAGAGCTTAGTCGCTGATAGATTTTCAAGGATCATTTCATAATTAACGGGGGGGGTCGCCAAATAGAATAATCTGGTGATACATGCACCGATTTCTTGATCAAAACCGTTGAGCTTTTTAATCATGTCCTCATAACCATCTTTTTCATCAAACATTCCTTGCTGATAATAAATATTTTTGGCAAAGTCTCCCCACTGAGGATCCTTATGTACCCCCAGCTCGTCTCCAATCATATGCGCATACGCTTCATCACTGAACTCCCGTCTTGCAAAACCCACGATATAGAACTTGTCTCCCAGGTGTTTATTTTTATAAAGACTAAAGAGTGCTGGAAGAAGTTTGTGCTGTGCAAGATCGCCCGTGGCACCAAAAATAACAATAACAAAAGGAGACATAGGATTCATTATATGCAATTTGATACAAAATTCAAAACGCAAAATGCAAGGTCAAATACTTTGGTCTGTAATCAAAATCGTTTTTCCTGCTATATCCGAGCGCTTGTAAAAGCGTGCAGGAATTTCTTCTTCAGACCCATTTTTGAACATCAATTCAAGCGCTTCCCTCTTGTCGTTACCAAAAACCAAAACTATAAGAATATCCATCATTGAAAGACCGAGAAGCGTCATTGTCACCCGCTCGCCATAGCTACGCTCAGTCGTTAGCGGGCGAGCCCGCTCTTTGAACATCCCCTCTTGATCATTAAACTCCGAGACCAAGAGGTGTTTTTGTGACGAATCAAAGAGAGGATTTATAAAATCTTTTCGATCACCCGCAATACCAGCAGTATGGCCATCTGAGCCAATGCCTAGAATTGCAATATTTTTTTTAAATACCGCGTTAAGAGAGCGGATCTTTGCATCATAAGCTTTTGCCAATTCTTCCCGACTAGTCTGCGTCTTCAAAACGGGATAAAACGGAATATTCAACATCTGTAGATATCTCAACAACTGTGTTTCTTTGATCATCAACTCATTGCTTCTGAGATGATACGGCTCGCCAAACCGTTCATCAACCATACCTACAGCCCCTGGCACAAATTTCTTGTCACCCTCGAGCTCCGAAGCAGCAAGTCTTTTATATAACTCTCGAGGAGTCTTTCCCCCCGAAAGATAGAGGGCAGTTTGCTGATCCACAATAGCATAGAGCATATCCAGGGCAAGCTCTATGCCTACTCCACTGTCCTTAACTACGCAAACGTCAATACCTTCATTATTGTGATGAAGAATATTTTTTTGCCTGAGTATATACTGAATAAGTCGATGCATCAAAATAAGTTGTACAAAATCACGCAGGATTTTTGAGTGGAATGCGAGGCGATGATTAGCGACGGTATGAGTACATACCTGCCTGCCCGCCTCTGGAGGGAGCCAATCAGCAACGAAGCATTCCGCCAAAAAGACAAGTCAGTTTGTGTAAGTTATTTTGATTCATTGACTAACATTATGGGGAAACCTCATTAAGTTTTTCTGAAGATGGAGTCTGCGTGGGTTGCTCAGGAGACGTAGTCGCAACAACTTCTTCCGGCAAGAGAGGAGAAGTCTCCGATGAAACGGGTACGCTATCATTTGCCCTTATATTAAGCGGATCAAACCGTATATAAAGCCCAACCCCCACAAAGAGAACAAAAAGCGCTACGCCTATCATAATCATGATTTGTTTGCCTACAGATAAATCAGCTGCTGCTGTCTCGAGATGATCCATGTAGCTCAGGAAAGAGGACAAAACCGGAATCTCACGTAATGCAGCTTTTTTAATATGACTAATCGCCCTATCAATATCTTCTAGAAGATAGCCTTCTTTTAGTAGGGAGTCTTCAATTTTTGCCTTGCCTTCTCCTGCCTTAACCTTCTCGATTACAAGAGAAACTAATTCGTTATTATGCTCCATAAAGATAGTCAAACAAATATGGGGACCAAAGTCAACTCTTACTTAAATAACTTCCCAACATCCTTAATCGTTATAAGAAGCAGTAGTCCAAGCAGAAGTAAAATCCCAATATTGTGCATATATCCTTCAACCTTGGGGTTCATTTTTCTTCTCGTCACTACTTCTAGAAGGATAAAGAATAATCTTCCCCCATCCAGCCCTGGAATCGGAAGTACATTAAAAAATGCCAAAGAAATTGACAGGAGCCCCGTAAGGTTAAGGATTTGCAAGAAGCGCTCTCTGAAGGTCGGGATGTCAATAATTGTGCCGACAATAGAATAAATCCCGACAGGTCCCGATAAATTATCGCTCACCGGTTTAATTGTTTTCTCTTTAACCGAAACGTTTACGAGAGTAGATAAGACATCGAGATTGTAAGCCATGAGATTAATTGGATGCATAAATCCTGACAGAGCTTTTTGTACAGGCGTATTGTAGTCCAGAACAACCGTTTTGGCCGGAAAGAAAGCAACACCAAGTGATCCTTCGCCTTTTGGAGGATTAACGCGCGGAGTTACAACGGCGCTCCCCAATTTCTGTGTTTTTAAATCCTGCCATTCTATAATCAATTCTTTTCCTTTGTTCTCTTTTATGATAGCCGCGAACGTATCAACACCAACAAGTTTCTGACCATTAAGCGAGACCACCTTGGAGAAAGGAGTTATGCCTGCTTGCTCTGCGGGAGAATTCTTTGCGATTTCACTTATGAGAACATCCGTTTTTATCGATTGGTTTACGAGAAAAAATGTATGATTGCCGATAAGTGGTAGCTCTGTACGAAAATGAGATATACCCAGAAATATATAATAAACAAAAGCTGCGAGAACAAGATTCATGAAAACTCCGGCAACAATAACGGCAACACGTTGCCACGCAGGACGAGCAAAAAACGCCCGGTGCTGGTCCTTAACATGACCGGAAGTCTCCGATTTATTTGGAGTGATCTTTCCCCCTCCGGCATCATCCTCCCCGTAGAGCTTTACAAAACCCCCAATCAAAAGAGGGTAAAAAGAATACCTCGTCTCCCCCCTTTTGAAAGAAAAAAGCGCAGGCGTCAGCGGAAAACCAAAGCCAAATTCTTCGACCTTGATTCCCAATTTTTTCGCCACAAAGTAATGCCCAGCCTCATGAATCAGTACCAAAGCGGATAAAATAAGAAGGAAAAGCAGTGCAGTAAGCAACATAAATAAATTATAACAATGCGAAATGACTAATAGCAAATGGCAATATGGCTTATAAGGAATGATCTATGCATCATAAGCTTCTTTTACTGTCCTAGATTGTGGGCGAAGGCATATTTGCTTAAAGCTCTTAATCTGGCTATATGCATATGAATATCAGCATCAGAATTAAAGAACGAGTCGTATTTGTGAATATATGATACAGACACCTGCTCAGGCGTCTTCCCCTCATTCAATTGCTTTTTCATCTCATCAGTCTCATCCTGAAAATATTCGATATAGGGATTAAGAATTCGCTGTTCGCCACCAGGTATTTCTTTTTTACCCGCCAAAGAATCAACATAATCTACCAATCTAACCCGTCTCAATCGAATCTTTGTCTGTTCCCGCTTTAGCTCTCTCATAAATATCTGCCTATACTCATCACTTTCTTTGAATTTTCTTTCTTCAGGATTTTCCTCATTAAGAGCTAAGGCTACTCTCTGTTCGAGAAGAGCAAAATCCTCCTCAGCTTTCTCTCCAAACAAGTCCGATCCTCCTTTTCTCAAACTGTCCACTTTCATAAAAATTGTATCTGCATCCGTTCTCGCCTTACCCCCCTTAGGAGTTCTTACTCTTTTAGTTGTATATAACTCTCCTTCATTACCGACCTCGGTCCCAAGATGCGAATGCTGCCTCATAGTCTCACCTATAAAAAAGTCCTCAGCATCAGGCTTTGTGTGCAATTCCTCCAAAAGCTTCTTGTTCTCATCAAGCAAATAAGATAATCTCCCTGAGATCAGAGGAGTAAATGAGGCGGACATTCCCTTTAGTAGCATATGGAGAGCTTGAAGCTGATCATTAACCCTGATGCTATCAAAATGAAGAAGAACATCCCGACTAATATCTTCCTTTTTTTGCCCCTCATGCACTCCAGGAAGAGCATCTTGACTGCTTAAGTTCGCCTGATGAGATTCGTCCTCATAAAAACCTTTAAGCTCTTGAAAATATCTCTTGGGATATACCGTATCTACATCGCTCAGATGCGCTATCATGTCTTTGCCTGCAACATTAGGGTTTTTAAATTCACCAATAAGCTTGAGGAGATGCGCACGTAAATCGCCATAATGAACATCACCGGACTTCTTGTGAAGATAATCCGATCGCACCTCCAGCTTACCTTTGTCTATAATTTCTTTCGCAAGATCTTTATACTCCTGGGGAACATCCATCTCCTCTATGCCCTCTTTATTGCTTGAGGAGAGAAAAGAGAGATATTGTAAAGTTGCCCGATTTTCATCCATCAAGTCTTTGTTATTTTTGTCTTTTTTATTATCGTTAACAAGAAGAACAACACCCAGCTTATCCTGATCAAGCCCTGTTTGCTCATGTAACTGTCTCAAAAATTGAGCCAGATTGCCATTTTGCAACTCACCACGAACAGGTGCCAATATGACATTTTTAACTTGCTCGCCAAATTTCTCCTGCCCTGAGACTTCGTGCTCTCTCACAAAGCCCGGACGACCCAGAAACCTAAACGAGTGCTTGTCAGGAGGATGCGGTAGGACAACAGCTAATGAAGGACTTTCTACTTTCTTTCTAGAATTTCTGTCCAGTTCTGTCACTGATGGCCCAACCTCACTCATACATTACTATCTTACAATATTTGAGAAGCAAACTATAGCTAAGGAGACTCTCGCAAATAACTTATCCAAACTGACTTGTCTTTTTGGCATGCTTCTTCGTTGCTAATCAGCTCCCTCCAGAGGCGGGCAGGCAAGTATGTACGCATATTATCGTTGATTAGCGCCTTGAATCATACCAAAGATCCTGCGTGATCTTGAACAACTTATTTACGAGAACCTCCTAAGTTAATTTGAGAGCTATTTGGAGAAATTATTCTGAGAGGCCTTAATTCTTATTTTCTGATTCTTTCTT
>JAHFKE010000014.1 GCA_023245515.1 Candidatus Levyibacteriota bacterium | reverse complement strand
AAGTCTTCCTCCTTTGTTACAACTTCATACTCGCTACTTTTCCCGTTCCACATCAATTTTTGCACGTTTACTTCTTCTTCAACAATCTTTCTCACATCTTCTGACAATTCCTCTGGACCAGTGTATCCCACCTCTTTGAGAGGAATTCTTACGCGTACACCTGTGACCTTCCTTTTCATAAGGACAATTGATGCCAACTCACGCCCTACGATCATCTCTTTTTCCAATTTTTTATTCACCAAAGATTCGCGTGATTCCGGAAAATCTGCCAGATGAACACTATTACCATTCGCGAGATTCATATGAATTTCTTCAGCAATAAATGGCATGAACGGTGCGATGATCTTTGATAAGGTGAGCAAAACGATATAAAGTGTTTCGTAGCAGGCATTTCTATCATTTTCATCTTCAGCTGCGGGACCTATCCTATCGCGGCTACGTCTGACGTACCACAAAGAGAGATCATTCACAAAATCTTCTATACTACCTGCTGCCTTCTGCGGATTATATTTCTCAAGATTAATCGTTACTGACTGAATCGTTTCATGCAAACGGCTCACAATCCACCGATCCAATACGCTTGCACTTTCGACTTTATGACTTGATGACTTGATGACTTGAGCCTGTTCCCATCCGTCAATATTGGCGTAGGTCACAAAAAAACTATAAATATTCCAAAGCATCAGATGAAACCTGCGCCTTGTCTCATCAGCCTTCTTATACCCAAAGCTGAGATTCTGTTCAGGATCAGCAACCACGTACATCCATCGCATCACGTCCACACCTATCTTGTCAGCTCCCTCATTAAACTCAATCGAATTCCCCCATGATTTATGCATCGGCCTCCCGTCCTCTCCTACTACCGATGCAAAACCAAGCACCGTCTTGAAAGGGTTCTTTTTCTCAAGAACTGTCGACATAGCAATAAGGCAATAAAACCAATTCTTGAATTGTCCTGGAAAAGATTCTGTAATAAAATCCGCAGGGAACCAATGTTGCCAATATTTCTTGTCTACTGTATAACTGAGCTTTCCTGTCTCAGGATCGACATATGTTGAAAACGGAACGATTCCGGCATCAAGCCAGACATTACCTACATCATTCACCCTGGGAACAATGGAGCTACACTTTGTGCATACAATCTTTACATCATCTATATAAGGCTTGTGAGGGGTGTGGGATTCAAATTCATCCCAACCGGAAACCGCTTTTTCTTTTAATTCCTCCTTATTTCCGAGGACTTCAAAATGCCCGCATTCTTGACACTCATAGATAGGCAGTGCCAATCCCCAATATCTATTCTTCTTGCTGATAAGCCAATCATGCATGTTCGTCAGCCAGTCCAGTTCTCTTTCAAGACCAAAAGATGGGTGCCATTCAATCATTTTTGCCGTCTCCATCATCTGTTGCCTGAGCGTCTTACCTTTTCCATATTCAGGCTTATCCATAGAGATATACCATTCTTCTGTAACTTTCCAGACTAGCTCTGTTTTGCAGCGCCAGCAAGCAGGATAGCGATGAGTGTAATGAAGCGTCTTAAGGAGGAACTTCCCTCCATCTTTCTCCTTCAGATAGTCGATGATGAGTTCAGGATGTTTTTTGGCATTTTTACCGCTAAACTCATCCATTCCCGAAACATACGTAGCTGTATCATCGATCGGAGAGATAATTGGCATATGCTCTTTCTTGCCAAGATCGAAATCCTCTTTACCTGCTCCTGGAGCGACATGAAGAATACCCGTACCTTCAATTGCAGTAACGATATTTGAAGCATCAACTACTTTATGGAAAGCGTGAGGCTTTTCTTCTTGAGCTTGTTTCACGATGGGCAAATGATCAAAAGGAGCATCATACGTAAGTCCGATTAAGTCTTTTGCAGGGATCTCTTTTACCAAAACATAGTTGCCCCTCTCTTTGTCAAGCCCGTTGAAGATATATTCATGAACGGGAAGCTGCTTATTTTTTAATGTCCTCGTAGGAATCATGCCGTTTTCATCTTTTATAACAAAAACAAGCCTCTCAAAAGTTTGGTCATTTTCCCAAATGCCGTAAGTAAGTTTCGTATTTATACCGATCGCAACGTGTGCAGGAATTGTCCAGGGTGTCGTAGTCCATGCAAGAAGTGAAGTATTTCCCCACCCCTTTGTTGTGACATGCAGCTTGAAAAATACTGTCTCATGAGTAAGCTCTTTATAATCCTCTGTGAGCATCTCGTGCTGAGAGATTGCAGTCTCACAGCGTGGACACCATGGAACACTGTCTGCGCCTTTGTAGATCCAGCCCTTCTCATAACAGGTTTTGAGGAAATGCCAGATCATATAGTTATTTTCGTCTGACATAGTATAGTAAGAATTATCCCAGTCCATGAAATAACCAAGTCGTTTACTTTGCTGTGTCTGGATTTCGCTAAATTTCAGAACACGCTCCTTACAAAGCTCCACAAATTTAGCAATACTGGCCTTTTTATCCCCCGGTACAAGATTTTCAATCTCTTTTTTATTTCTTATACCCAGTTCTTTTTCAACTTCTACCTCCACCCACAAGCCTTGACAATCAAACCCGTTCTGAAAACGCTGCCTGTATCCCCGCATGTTCCAAAACCTCTGCCACAAATCCTTATACGTTCTTCCCCATGCGTGATGCACCCCCATAGGATTATTGGCAGTTATCGGACCATCCAGAAAAGAAAAACGCTTTTCTGAAGCATCGTTGCGGTGTAGATACTTTTCAACTATCCCATCCTCATACCATTTCGCAAGCAACTCCCGTTCATTGTGAGGAAAATCAACCTTTGAATTTACAGCTTTAAACATAGGTATAATTGTAGTTCAAATGAGGATGTAATTCAAGGATGGACTACTGCGTGCACCAGTAACAAGAGGTATTACCACCCTGAGATTTGCAAGTTCCTGCGGTTTGCGTAACACCGCCTTGGGTATATTTTGTCTGAGAATCTTTTTGTTGAGTCTTTGATTGAGGAAGGAAACAAACGATCACATCGCTCGCATTTGATGTTTGAGGGTTTGGATTTGTCACGAACATCAGACTGAGATTACTTGAGTTAAGAAAGCCCTGCTTGAGCTCCCCGTCAGTTACCAGTGTCTGCATACAGGTTGTAAGACTACTTAGCGCAATAGAAGACAGCGTATTGCCTCCGGTATAACAATTTGACCCACCATTCGCTACAGAATACCAAGGAAGAACGTCCTTACCGATAAAATATCGAACACTCGCATTAAGAAATTCGTTTGAAGCATCTCTCAAAGCAGAGTCTCTCGACTTTCTTACCTGCTCGAAAGGATCAAGCGTAGCCACTATTGTTGCTGCCAGAACGCCCAAAATACCGATGACAATCAAAAGTTCAATGAGAGTAAATCCAGGCAGTTGTTTAAAGTAGTTTTTCATTTATTGATCTCTAGATTAATTAGAACAAATCAACAAAGCAATGTCAATACATCAATTAGCCTCATTCTGAAGCTCTTTTTACTATCTCTATTCCCACCATTCAGGATTCCACTGTGCATCCAGTTCTTCACCTTTTTTAGTGTCTATTAAAAAGTAATAGTCTTTGGGGTATGCCTTCACAATCTCGTCTTTTGTTTTGAGAAGTTCAGCTTTGGGCAGAGGCGTTAAAAGCTCATCTTCAAACCTCGATCGTGTTGAAGAAGCAGACTGTTTTCTCATTTGCTCTTCTGCATTCATCATTGATGAATCTGTCCATGCCTGATTCTCCTCCCCTTGCGTAGCTGCCATAAAAGTAAGCTTCTCAGCGCTACTTTCTTTAAGAGCCTTTTGCTTGCCATGAGGGTCAAAATTCGTCCTTCCTTCTCCATCAACATAAAAAAGCTCAAGCGTATCACCCGCGATGTTAACGGCATTAATCATGCGAATACGCATCTGCTCTGCTGCACTGTTAAAACCGTATCGATCAAGACCCTGGGCAAATTCTTCAGTGTCTTTGGGCCAGACCGCATGAGACCAATGATAAGCGGACAAATTAATAATCCTCTCATGTCTGAGAGCTGCACAGCGGATACCCGCATCTGTCACAAATTCAGGACTCAGAAGCATCCTCACTGTGGGAAGAACATATTTATCTCTCTCATCTTCAGGCAGATCCTCCAGAATACCACTACTTAGAACGCTCACAGGATTTGATGTGAGCGTATCAAGCTGACGGCTAGCATCGGTATCAGGATCTCTATCAAGCGCAGGAGCAAAGAACTGCTCCTTTTCCATCCAGAACTTTTTTAAAACCTGTTTTTGAACAATCTTCGCGAGGACTTTTAGCTGCGATCCCTCTTCCTCGTCTAGCAAGCCGAACAGCGCAGACCTCTCTTCCTCAGTAAATATATCCCGTACTTCATCTTTATTCAATTGCCTCTTAACAGCTTCTTTCGTAACGATTTTATTCTTTTCTTTAGAAGTCAACAGTCTATCAGCCGACTGTAACGCATCAAACGTCACCGCTTGTACACTGATTTCAGCAATCTCACCATCGTGATTAGCGGGCTCGCCGTTACTGAATAAAAGCGAGGTGGCAGAATCTTTCCAATATTGGTTGCTAATCCCTAATCGATTCTCTCTTTTGTATTCAAGCAAACCACGCTCTGAATCAAGAAGACCTCCGACGACACAGGAAACTGCCTCTTTCATACTCTCCCTGACTTTTATTTTTTCTCCAGTGGTACGTGTTACTTCTTTTTCTAGAATTTTTTTATCGGGGTAGGCTTTATCATATTTATCAATAAGTCGTATGACCAGAGGTGTTGCATCACGAGCTCCGTAATAAGCCATTTCGTCCTCTGTACCTCCCCACTTCAAGCTTACTTTCTTTAAAACCTCAACCGCTTTTTCGCGCGTCTCGTCTGACAAATGAGGCTGCTTGTGAATCAATTTCTTACTACGATATTCATGGTGGTATGCCCCTTTCTTCGCATCTTGCTTGGGATTATCAGTGAGTGCCTGAAATGTAACCGCAGTGAAAATTGTCTCCTCAGCGATTTCAGGTCTGAGATGAAGAACATCCTCAGCCACCCGCACTCCGTCTCTGACGAAATGAGCTGCCGCGAAATTCTCGTTACCACTGGCATAGACACCCATACCAAATGGGGACCGGATTTCATCAAGTTTCGCAGCCGCAGAAACTGGTGCGTGGACAATATCTACATTATGAAGAATAGAAGCTTTTTCGCGATACAAACGGGTTTTATATGCCAAGGCAGATTTCTCCTTTCCAGCACTCTCTTCTGACTCTCTTTCATGTATATCAACTGACATAGACCTATTTTATCACACAATTCTCTATACATTTAGTTTATAATAAGTCGACTAAACAACAAGATGAGTAGAGAAAATCCCAAACTCAGAGCACAGATAAACGATGGGGAATTTATCGTTACCGTCCAGCTTGATCCCCCAGCAGAATCTGAATTTCCTAATCTTCTCAGTAGCGTTTTGGATCTCAGAGAAAGTGGCATTACTGTTTTTGACATAAATGGATCCAGACGGGATTGCATGAGCTCATTTGATGTCGCATCAAGACTTTCAGCTCTCGACCTGGAAGTCATGCCACACGTTACAGCCCGGGACACAGCACTTGAACCCATCCTCATGCAAGTCAGTCACGGCTATAGAGAGCAAAAGATCAATAACGTTCTTATTGTTACAGGAGATCCTTATAATTCCCTCGATGGAAACCCTGATCCTAGAAATATTTTCCAGACTAAATCCGTTGGTATTATCTCCTCACTCGATAGAGAACTTCGCAGGACTGGACAGACTCCTGATCTTGTCATCGCAGCAGCAATCAATCCTAACGCAGATACCTTAAGCAGGGAGGGAGCAAGGCTGAAAGCCAAGGATAGAGAGGGAGCAGATATTTTTATGGGTCAGCCTGTTTTTGATACAGAACAGGCCCGAAGTGCATTTCGCTTTTTAAAAGATAGTTCCAAAAAGCCTCTCCTTGCTGGAATCTGGCCATTTGCACACATACAGACTGTCGAAAATATTCACGCCGGGAAGATAAAGGGAGTGGTGCTACCCGAAGCTATTTATGAGCAAGCGATGCATTACACAGACAATCCTGAAGGATTACGAGAATGGAGCTTTGAGCAGACAAGGCAAACAGTGAATACCATAAAAGAAGAAGGCTTAGCTCAAGGCATCTACATCGTCGCACCCCTTCGCCAACCATCCCAACTAGTAGATTTCGTGGAAAGCCTACATCAATAACCATAACAAACCATAAAGGAGGCTAACATTCCATCATGAAATCTCTGAGGTTAAATAAATTCCTATAAAAGTGAATTTGAGAAATATGATTAAGCTGATATAGGAGTAAATTTCCAGGGAATAGTCTTATCTTTTGTTTCTTCTGCCTTTATTACCTTGTCTCCTTCATTTATGAGAGCTCTTAATAATCTTTCGTTCATCACATTAAGCTCATCATTTTGAGAAGAGAATAAGACATAAGAAGACTCTCTTCCTTTTTCTGTATCTTCTTGTGGGTTTTCTGCTAGATATTCTGTTAGCTTCTCAAGAAGCTTCATATTAGCTGTTGTCTGCTGTTGTTTTGTCATATATGTATTATATACTACTCTATTGGTATTGCAACATTAACACTGTAGCATATTTGCAAGAATTATTCATTAGGCAGCTTACTTATTTTTAGAAACTTCTTTTTGTAGATATCATAACCTTTAGTCAAATGACGAATAGACCAAGAAAGCCAGTGTTTTGCTGTGCCACGAATAACTAAACCGTTTTGATCAACTATAGTAGCTCTATTGTTCAAGGAAATCCTTGTGTGCCTGTGCAGATAGCCGTGGTCGCTATCAAATCTTACTACAGTAATCCATTCTTCTTGAATATTAACTTCGTAAGATACGTTCACAACCTTGACTACCTGCCCAGACTTAGATAGATGTTCATAGCAATATGTAATTCTATCAGTGTCAGATAGATAAAAGTCCTTTTTTACTGTGCTGCTTGCCTTGCCCAGGTTATCTTCCTTAATTAAATATTTTTTCTTCTGATTTACAGGAGTAAAACGCTTCTTTTTATTAGATAGTTTATTTTTAGTTTTTTTCATATATATAAAAAAAGACACCTTTAAGTGCCTCAAATACTTATCAATCAATCCGTCTTCCCCTAATTCCTTTGTCGTAGAAATGCGGGAATGTCCCATTCGTCTTCGGGGTTTTCTTCTTTTTTGTCCTGGGGATTATCATTTGCAGTTTTGTTGTCATTAGTAGTAGCGTTAGCACTTGCATCTTCCTGCTGTACTAAATTGGTGCCAGGGATGACAGGTTGGGGTTGTGGCTGCTGGATGACGTATTGCTGAAGACGCTGTTTGGTCTGATCAAAGCCTGTCGCTACCACCGTGATGCGGATCTGATCATGCATAGACTCATCAATAGTAGCTCCAAAAATGATGTTCGCATCAGGATCAGCAGCAGCCGAGATCAGCTTAGCAGCCTCATCGACCTCAGTCATCGTCAGATCAAGTCCTCCGACTATGTTGAAGAGAACTCCTCGTGCCCCATCCATAGAGATCTCTAGCAGGGGAGATGAGATAGCAGATCTTGCTGCAGTCTGTGCTCTATTCTCTCCGATTCCCGATCCGATACCCATCAGAGCTGATCCCGCATCAGCCATAATACTTCTGACGTCTGCGAAATCGACGTTAATAAGTCCCGGCATCGTAATGATCTCTGATATTCCCTGCACTCCCTGATTCAGAACCGAGTCAGCGACTTTAAAAGCATCGATGAGAGAAAGCTTGCGATCTACAACATCCAAAATTCTCTGATTTGGAATGACAATGAGCGTGTCTACCTTATCCTTGAGACTATCTACTCCTTCTTCAGCAGTCACCATTCGGCGTGTACCTTCGAACATGAATGGCTTTGTGACGACAGCCACAGTTAACGCACCTACTTCTTTAGCAATTTCCGCTACGACAGCAGTCGCTCCTGTTCCTGTGCCTCCGCCCATACCTGCTGTGAGAAAGACCATGTCAGATCCTTCTAGCATATGCTTTATCTTCTCCCTGGACTCCTCAGCAGCCTGTCTGCCTATATCAGGATCTCCACCACTCCCAAGTCCTTTGGTGAACTGTTCGCCGATCTGGATTTTTGTGTCTGCCTTATTGAGGAGAAGTGCCTGTGCATCGGTATTAACAGCTACGAAATCAACGCCCTTGATGAATCCGTGGGAAATCATGGAACCAATAGCATTACTTCCACCGCCACCGATACCCACGACTCTGATCTTGGCAAAATTTGTTGACTGAGGCTTAATTAGCATAGGTTATAAACGCTCTCATCCTACCAGAATCAAGCTATATTTGCAAGACGCGAAGTCATCAAGTCCACTTTATAACTTTATAACTCAGGCTAAGGAATGAACGTCTTGATGAGATTGAGGGCTTTTTTGAAGATCTTAGAGGATCCGCCCCCACCTCCTCTGGGCAAGGAGAAGCGGAAAGAAGAAGGCTTGACTGCTGAGTTAGCTGCACCATAAAGAATAAGACCCGTTGCTGTTGAGAATCCGGGATGTTGCACTTCGTCCACAATACCTTTCATATTGGTCGGCATACCTATTCTGACAGGCATAGCTAGACTTCGTCTTGCCACCTCTCTGACACCCACTGTCAGCGATCCTCCGCCGGTGAGAACAATCCCTGCAGGAGTTTGTCCGCCATATCCGCTCTTCTTAATCTCCAGCCCTATCATTGTACAAATCTCATTAAGACGGGGCCTTATAATTCCTTCAACAAGTGTCTTCTGGGAAACTTTACGGATCTCCTCAGGAAGATTGAGAGAGGTCAGATCGACTTCATCAGTGGGCCTTGGCTCTTTTCCTCCTTCATCTTCTTCGTCCTCCATTTTAATCAACTTCCTTGCCTGATTTTGAGACAAGAATAACTTTATCTTCTCAGCACTCTCAAGCGATATACGGAGTCCTATGGCGAGATCATTGGTAACATGACGGGCGCCGATTGCGAGCACTGAAGAATATGACACAGAACCTTCCGTATAGACACAAATGTCTGTTGTCCCAGCACCAATATCTACTAGAACGACCCCCAACTCTTTTTCGGTGTCGGAAAGAACCGCAAGAGAACTGGCATAACCGCTAAAAGCAAAATTATCAACATCGACCCCAACTTCAGAGAAAGCTTTTTCCAGATTCCTGATGGACACACTGTTGGCTGTTATAATATGCGTATCTACTTCCAGTCTCGTTCCAGACATCCCCACAGGGTCTTTTATACCCTCTTGCCCATCAACCACATAATTCCGAGGTAATACATGAACTATTTCACGAGTCGAAGGAATGGAGATTGCCTTTGCAGCATCAATAACTCTTTGTAGGTCATTTGCCGATATTTCCCCCTGAGGTGTAGAAACAGCCACAACTCCGCGTGAATTCTGACATTCTATCTGACTTCCACCCAGAGAAACAAATACTCTGGAAGCTGAGTATCCTGCCATTCTTTCTGCAGCTTCAAGTGAGGCGTTGATGGACTGAACTGCTTCAACGATATCTACGACCTGTCCTTTGCGAATACCCTGCGACTTGACCTCCGAAACACCCAGGACGTTTACCACATTTTCTATAATCTTGGCGATTACAGTCACGACTTTATATGTGCCGACGTCAATTCCTACTAATATTTTGCCATCACTCATAATCAATTTATTCTCGAATAACCGGTTTATCGAAACGCAAGTCAAGCTGTCTGAACAGCTTACCTTCCATTGTAAGCCGTGTGAGGATAAATTGTAAAGAGGATATTTGCTCTGTTATGCCTTTTTGGGTCGAGAAGATCACATTTTTTCCACCTTTTAACTGAACAATATAACTGGAGCCAGAAGCAGTAATTGTTTCAAATTCTATTTTATTTCTTCCGAGCGTCTTTTTGAGCACTACAAGCTCATCGTCTTCGGGAATTTCAGCAGTTTTTAAACTAACAGGACTGATAAATAACGGCCTATGAGACTCAATAAAGAACAAGTAAAGTCCCACACCGCCAATCACACTAAGAAACCCAATCACTAAAAGGCTCTTGAGAATAAATCTCTTAATTGTCCTATTCCGCTTTCTAGTTGATACCTTTGTAAGCATTAAGAATTAATATATAACAGCAGGTGGCAATGGCAACCCCGCTAAGCGAGGTGACAAAACCCCGCATCTCTCAATTTCGAACTACACTATTAACCACCTTAATTATCTTCTCCGCCGCATCTACATCTACCAACCGCTTTGCCTCCTCAGCATGTGCTTTATATTTTCCCAAGCTTGTAAACATTTCTACAACCTTTTCATATAACTTCTCGGATGTTAAGCTTTGCTGATCGACAACCTCACCCAAACCTACCTCCTGAACGAACAAGGCATTTTGTAACTGCTCATTATGCTGCCCATAGGGAAGAGGGATGAGGAGACATGGTTTCCCAAAAGAAAGAAGCTCTGTTACAGTATTAACGCCTGAGCGCGAGATCACCAAATCCGCTTCTTTCAAAAACTTAAAAACAAGCGAAGGATCGACAAACTTCATAGTAATATATCTCTCCCTCAATTCCTTAGGTAACGCCTCTTTAAACTTCTCTAATCGCTCAAAATCACCAAATTCACGGGCATCCCCCGTCTGATGGATCACTATATATTTTTCCAATAACTTTTCCAGAGCACCTTCTACCAGAGTATTAACAGCATGTGCCCCTCCACTCCCCCCGGTAACATAAATCATCTTCCGGTCATTGAGAGTTGGGCCTGCCTTGCCGGCAGGCAGGAGTTTGAAATTGGAAATTTGAAATTCTCTTATGGGGTTTCCTGTCAATACTGTTTTGGAAGCTGGAAAATACTTTTCCGATTTTCCCCATGAAATACAAATTTTATCCGCAAGCTTTGCAGTGATTTTGGTGGCAAGTCCGGCACCAAGCGTTTGTTCATGGATAACGATTGGAATACTCAAAATCTTGGCTGCCATACACACAGGCACCGCCACATATCCCCCGAAGGACAAGACCGCATCAGGCTTGTATCTTTTTAAAATAAAGAGGGCTTGCGTCAGGCCATAAGGGATCTTGAATAAGGAAAGGATAGTATGGCGGGTAAATCTTCTCTGTAACCTCCCCGTTGTTAATGATTGGAAAGGAATGCCAAGCTTCTTAGCTGTCTGATATTCCAGAGAGAGTGTTTTTTCTCCCTCGAAAGGATATTTTCTCCCCACCACAAGAAAGCTCCAATCCTTTGGCAACTTCTCAATGACCGCAAGCGCAGGCGAGAAGTGACCCCCACCCCCCGAAGCAATAAGTAATTTCATACTATAATTATATCATTCTCACGGTGAGTTTTTCCCACTTACAAAACGATTTTGCTTTTCAAATTTTATTTCTCAACTTTCAACTCAGTGGTGAACCCGCTAAGCGTGGTGGCTTTGTCTTGCGATACTTAGAAGAATACCAACAGATGCAAGGTCAACTGTGAGAGCTGATCCTCCATAAGATATAAAAGGGAGGGGCACTCCTGTTAGGGGAAAGAGTGCAGTCATCGCTCCCAAATTGATGACGATTTGAACACCGATGAAAGACGTGATTCCTGCTGCGAGAAGTTTGCCAAAATTATCTTTCGCCTTCATTGCTATGAAAAATCCGCGCCATATGACAGTGACGAACAACAGAATAAGCACAACTGCCCCTATGAAACCAAACTCTTCAGCAATAATGGGGAAGATTGAATCTGTGACGTTTTCAGGAAGATAAGCATATTTCTGTAATGAATTTCCGATACCTAGACCAAATACACCACCACTACCTAGAGCAATCAGGATTTGTTTTACATGGTAGGACGTATCATTGAGAGAATTGCCCAGATTAAGAAAACTCGTCAATCTTGCTGCTCTATAAGGCTCAAGCTTTATATACAGAAAGCCGATCAATGCAATGATTGGCGCTCCTATTAGAAAATGCCTGATACTTCCTCCGGAAAGAACATAGAGAATAATGGCCTCCATTAAGACAATCACTGCCGTTCCCATATCAGGCTCTAGCATTATAAGAAGCAGAACCGTTCCTATCAAAAGAGAAAACGCTAACAGCCTTCCCTTCTCTTTAAAAGAGAACCAGGCCGAAAGGTAAATAGCCAGTGCGAGCTTTACAAATTCTGCTGGCTGGAGACTGAACAGTCCGAAGTTAATCCACCTATTAGCTCCTTTCGCACCAAATCCTATGCCAGGTGCAAAAACAAGCAAAAGAAGGACTAATGCTATAATCAAAAGCGGTAGCGCAAGATTAAATAGTCTGTGGTAGTCGAAAAAGTAGAAGATGAACAAAAGCACAAAGCCGAGAAAGACCCAAACTACCTGGTCTTTTATATACTGATATTTGTCACCAAAGAGGTTAAAGGCAATAACTGAAGAGGCATCATAAATAATAAGGAGACCAAATAGGGTTAGCGCGGCAACGACACCAAAGAGCAGCAAATCGAATCGTTTCATTTTTATCTTGCGTCCTAAACTCTAGCACCTAAACCCTAACCCCTAAACTAGCGCAATAAACACACCTAAGATCGCAAGCAAAAATCCAACAAGCCATGCACGCATAACTATCTTAGGCTCTTCCCATCCTCTTCTTAGAAGATACAAGTGAAAAGGAGCAACTGGTAGCAACTTTCTTTTAAGATACTTCTTGCCTAATAATTGTATGCAAGAAGAACCCACTTCAAGAACGAAAAATCCTCCAATGATTATAAGGGCGAAAACTTTTCCTGTTAAAAGGCCGATAACTGCCAGCGCTGCACCCAGAGAGAGAGCTCCCACATCACCAAGCCAGATACGAGCCTTATAAATATTAAAGTAAAGAAAAGCAGCAACGCTCCCGATCAGAACAGCGACAAATATTCCAAGTGGCTGGTCAGCCAAAGCAGAACTAATGGCCAAGAAAGCAAAAAGACAAATAAGGAAAAGGCCTGAGGATAATCCGTCCAAACCATCAGTTATATTAACCGCGTTAGCAAAAGCAACGATGATAAACGCTGCAAAAGGAACGAAAAGGAAGCCTAGTTCCAGCTTGCCCAACCCATGAATGAAAATGAAATCATAATGAAGAGGAATGTAGAGAGCAAATGCAATAATAAGCGCCAAAATCCATTGGATGATAAATTTATGTCTGAAGCGAAGTCCGAAAAATTCATGCTTATTCTCCGTAAGCTTCTTGATATCGTCGTAGAATCCTAGTGCCCCAAAGCTTAAGAAAGCAAAGAAGATAACAAAAATTTCCCAAGGATTAACAGAGATATCAAGAATGCCGTACGCCCAGAGAGTCGATACCGTAACCACGAGCATGATCATGATGCCCCCACCGATTGGCGTTCCAACTTTCCATTCATTAAACTTATCGAACAAAGGTGTTTTTTTGTTAAACATGTCCTTTGTGATCTGGTCTTTGCGCCTCATTTTTATCCTGTAAAGAAAATCGATAAAAGGTACTAAGAGAATCGCAGTGATGAGAAAAGATGAAAGGATGAGCCCTAAAAGTTGCACCATAATTATTTGTTGATAAGGAATTATACCTTATTTGGTGTTGAAGATTCAACTGGACTTATTTAAAAGAGGCTAGTATTTTCTTAATATCCTTCTCTTTCACCCCCAAGATATGCGCTATATATATCCCCGGAAGAAGATTTTCTATCTGATGATGAGCATGGATAGTAAAATGCATAACAGTTGCTCTTGTTTGTATATCGAAGGATGTGTATCTAGAACGATGTCTGAGATTAAAAGCAATAATCTCTCCATCCTTTGCACCAACTATGCGTTTTGTATTAGGGGAATATTTATACAAAATTTTTTCTTTTTTTGTCTTCTGAGCAAGATCAAAACTGTGCCTATTGTCTCCATTAATAATAGCCAGGCCATTTTTAGGTAAAGACTCTAGAAGTTCATAATTAGTTTTTTTAATATTTTCAAACGTTCTGAAGAGAGTAAGATGCTGATTATTTATCGCTGTCAAAACTCTTATTTTTGGACGAACAAAATTGCAAAGACCTGCTATCTCCCCTCTTTTATAGGCACTCATTTCTACTACAAAAACTTCAGCATCCGCTTCAAGACGCTGATTAATTGTGTGGGCAATACCAATAGCAGTATTATCATATCCATGTGTTTTCACTACTTTAAATTTTTCTGATAGAACATAGGCTATAAATTCTTTCGTTATACTTTTGCCATAGCTACCAGTCACTCCTATCACTATTAAATTCCGATAACTTCGTATCTTTTTCAGCGCTTTCTCAATCTGAATATCAGCATATAATTCTGTAGGAAATGAGAGAAGAAAGACAAAGAATGCGACGATGAAGCCGAGAAAAAGATCGACAAAAAGTAACCAGAAAAATTTATCTAAAAGAGGCAACGAGAAAAGCAGGAAAACCGTACTGAGCGTCAAAAAAAGAAGAATAGTTACTTTAAGAGTGAGAACGGGTTTTTTCAAAGTATTTTGATAGATCTCCTTCACAACCACAAAAACCTGGACCACATAGAGGATGGCAATTATATACTGATAGGATGAGAGGATATCCTCGTTCGTTATGGCGTAGAAAAATGCCAAAAAAAGAAACAGCTTTATATATATTAAGGAGTAGGTGGGATGGAAAAATTTTTGCTTTTTGCGCTGGATATGCTCAATAAATCTGTCAAGTCTATATTCGCTATCTTGCCACAGTTTCAGCCAGAAAAACGAATCTCTTATAATCCAAAGAAAGAATAAGCTACTAGCAAAAATAAAAGCTGAATTCATAGCTTCTTAAAGAATACTCTATGCACTATTTAATTATTTCATTTTCTGCATGTAAACCGAAAACAGACTCAAGAGGATAAACCAAAGAATTCTTACCGATAATGGTGCCGGGATTTATCACAGAATTTGCCCCAACTCGTGAACCATCTCCAATGATAGATCCAAATTTAATAAGCCCTGTATCAATCTTTTCCTTTCCCACTTTAATTTTAATCGTCTCCCTATCTACCCTCTTATTGACAATAACTGCCCCTACTCCTAACCTTACTCCATTTCCCAACAAGCTATCGCTTACGTAATTATAATGAGATGCCTTACAAGTATTCAATAGAACACTATTTTTGACCTCTGCACCGGTACCGACAACAACATTATTATCAAGGATAACATTGCCGTGAATCAATGCATTAAAACCGATTTGGACATTTTCCAAAATAAGAGTTGGTCCTTCGATTCGGGCTGTCTTATCAACAAAAGCGCTTGGGTGGATAAAAACGTTTTCAGAATAGTTGCCTTTTATCGCACCGCTTGCAAAAAGAGATGTGAGATAGGGGGAGATTTTTTTAACGACATCCCAGACATGTATTTCGCTAGTAAAAAGATCAGAATATAAAAAATTATGCAGATCAAAGAAATTTTCCGAAGAAAAGTTATTGTGCATATTATTTTTTTTCTGAGTTAATCTTTAAATAAAGACTCTCTGCTTCTTCTAGCTCTTCTTTCGTATTCACACCTCGCCAAGACATAAAACCTGCCTGCAATGTCTCCATCTTCTTTTTATGTTCTAGCGCTATATGAATAAGGCTTGTGAGGTAGTATTCCCCTGTAACAGGACTTTTGCGCACCTTTGGAAGATACTTTTTCAAAAATTCAGTCTTGAACAGATAGCATGCTGGATTTATTTCATTAATATCTCTCTGCTCTTTCGTTGCATCTTTCTCCTCAACCACAGAGACCACCTTTCCACTTTCACCGCGCACAATTCTTCCCAAACCTTGAGGATTAGATACATTAATAGTAAGGAAGGTGAGAGCAGCGTTAGATTCGAGATGAGTCTTAGTGAGCTCTGAGATGATATCTTTTTTATAAAATGCAGAATCATCTCCCTGCACAATAAGGACATCTGTAATCTCCGGAGAAAGTACTTTTATGGCACATTTTACCGCATGAGCTGTCCCCAAGCGCTTCTTTTGCTCAGCAAAAAGAACATGAGAATCTTTCAGAACATCTTTTACAGACTCTTTTGCAAAACCCACAACGACGACGATCTTATCAAAGCTCATATCCTCCAGCATATGGATCGAATGAAGAATGAGCGGCTTGTTGGCAAGAGACAGGGTAACCTTGTTCGTCGCCTTGGCATTCATTCTTTTCCCACGTCCTGCCGCCAAAATGATAGCACCTAATACTCTCTTTGTCTTCATATCTTTTTCAGCCTCGCTGTTCAAACTTATAGAGAACCAAACTAATCCTCCCTAACCCTCTTTATATCTGCTCCAAGCTTCGCCAATCGTTTCTCGAAACTTTCGTATCCTCTATCAAGCTTTTCTATACCAAAGATTGTCGAGGTATCTTCTGCAGCAAGAGCAGCCAGAACAATTGCAGCACCAGCACGGATATCGAGAGTTGTCATGACTGCGTTATGAAGCTGAGTAGGACCCTCAACCTTCACAGCATGAAAGTATTCAGGCTTGTCATCTTCTAGATTAAAGTTATACAGACTCTCGGGATCCTTTACTTTAGGATTAAAAAGCATTGCCTTAGCTCCCATTTTTTTAAGATCAGGAACATAGCCAAGTTTATTCTCAAATACTGTCTCATGAATATTTGATGTGCCTTCGGCCTGTGTCATAAGAACAGCCCATGGAGCTTGCCAATCTGTCAAAAATCCTGGATAAATACCTGTAGTTACATCTACAGCTCGCAACGTGTCATTTGCGTAAAAACGTATCCCATTTTCTTTCATTTCAAATCCTGCCCCAGTTTGTTCAAACTTTTCCATAAATGCGTCAATCGCTGCTTTGTGTGCGTCTTTGATAAAAATATCCCCTCCAGTGATAACAGCAGCAATAGCAAAAGTAGCTACCTCAATCCTATCGGGACTGATGGTAAACTCTGCTCCATGAAGCTTCTTCACACCGAAAATCGTAATCTCTCTTTTGCCTGTACGCCCAACACTTCCCCCCATCTCATTGATCAAAGCAATAAGATCATCAATTTCCGGCTCTTCTGCGGCATTCTCAAGAATAGTTGTGCCCTCCGCAAGGGCAGCAGCCAAAATCATAGTCTCAGTTCCCGTATGTGTATTCTTATGGAAGCGGTATGTCGCCCCCTTTAATCCTTCTGTTCGTGCGTGGAAATAACCATCCTCACTGTGATATGTAATAACGGCGTTCATCTTTTCTACCCCATCAACCGTTCTATCGATGGGTCTAGCACCAAGTCTGCACCCACCCGGATTAGGAATAATTGCCTCTCCGGTTCTCGCAAGAAGTGGCGCAATGAACATAGACGAAGTCCGAGCTAACGCTGCCTTATCAAGAGGGATTGACGAGTGAGCAAACTTTTTCGCATGCACCTTAACGGTATGATCATGAAGAGACGCCTGCACACCAAGTTCTTTCATAATATCCAGCATCACAAAAAAATCTGCAATAAGAGGCACATTGTGGATAGTAACAGGCTCATCTGTCAGACAAGCTGCGACCAAGGCCTTTAGTGCTGCATTCTTAGCACCCGAAACAGAAACCTCACCCTTTAATTTTTTACCACCTGTGATTATAAATTTATCCATACACTTTAAAATTCTAAATCCGAAGTTCGAAATTATTTCTGTAACCTAGTGCTTCTTCTCCTCTCCTCCAAAGAATCTTCTTATCCTCAGGTGCCAGCTTAAATACTGCCGACAGTATAACATCTTCCGTTTCCTGAAGTTCTGCTTCAGGAGAAAGAAAGTAAGGTAGATCCTTTGTGTAAACTTGGACCTCTCCATTGCCACCCAATATCCTTATGCTATAGAGAAAATCCCGCGCATGCTTATTCTTATACTTAGCATTCGTACAAATCGCCCCTCCTAGCGTGCCGGGCAAACCTAATTGATACTCAAGCCCTTCAAGTCCTTCTTCAATCGTAAATCTAACTAATTGATTCAGTATGACGCCTGATTCCGCAGAAACTATTACCTCCTGAACGCCGACTTGACTATTGCGAATAGCTCCACGTATATTCATCTTATCAAAACGCCGGCAATTATTCTTGACAACAAGTCCTTTAATACCATTGTCCGGAATTCTGGCGTATGATCCACCCCCTAGAATAAATACAGGAAATCCCAACCTTCTTGCTTCTCTAACGATTTTTATAAGATCGTCAGTGGTATCGGTCTCGATATAAAACTCCGCATGCCCCTTCTCCTTCAATATTGTATGTGTATCCAGGGACTCGTCTAATCTAACCCTTCTCCCACCTATAGCCCCCTCTAAAGCATCCAAAGTTCTATTCATACAAAACCGCGTGTCCTATCTGAGCTTCAACTCCGAGTGAATCTTATATACATCCCCTGCTCCAAGCGTCACGATAACGGTGTCAGACTTGAACCTTTTTTCGTCGATATATTTTACCACATCCTCTCTAGAAGGAAGGTATAAAACATCAGCATGATATTGCTTCATGGCGTCAACCAGCATAGAGGAGGATATTGTCTCATCGTGGCCCTCGCGAAGCGAAGCATAGATATCAGTGACCAGAACAGAGTCAACATATTCAAAAGAAAGCAGAAAATCATTAAAGAGAGACTTTGTTCTTGAGTAAGTATGAGGCTGAAATATGGCAACGATATTCTTCTTCGGATACTGACCTCGAAGTGCCTGAAGGGTCTTTTTTAATTCGGTAGGATGATGCGCGTAGTCATCATACACTTCCGCTCCAGTCACCAAATTCCCCATAAACTCGAGCCTTCTTTTTGAACCCCGAAAAGCAAGGAGTCCCTTTTTGATTTTCTCAGTAGACAGTCCGAGCTCTAAGTTAACAATAATAGTGGCAAGCGCATTAAGCGCATTATGCTCTCCAGGCACACGAAGACAAAATTCACCCACAGGCGTACCATAAGCACTCACCCAAAAAAATGTCTGAGTGCCTGATATGTTCACCCTTGTCAAAACATAATCATTCCCTGGGTTAAGACCATACGTAATAAACCGCTTATTATATCCTTTGAGAATATCTCTTATTTCTTTGTCATCTCCGCAAACAACGAGAACACCTTTCTCAGAAAGCTGATTAACAAACTCAGAAAACGCCTTCTTTACATCCTCCAAAGATGCATAGACATCAGGATGATCAAATTCAATATTAGTCACGACTGCTATCTGAGGATGCTGCCACATAAATTTAATCGTCTTATCCGAGTTTGGATCGGTCATATACTCATCAGCTTCTGCTATAAAATGTGGACCCTTACCGAAATGTCCGGCAGTCCCAAGAGATCCCACATCTCCTGTACCAATAAGAAAAGAGGGGTCAAAATTATTCTGCGAAAGGACCGTCGCAATCATTGCCGAAGTGGTAGTCTTTCCATGAGTCCCTGTTACCGAAACACCCTTAAAGTTCCTATCAAAGATATCTCCCTGCATAAATAATCCCACAGCTTCACCCTGAGATATTACCCTAATCCTTTTTTCTTGAGCAGCTTTTACTTCAATATTCGCTGAACCACCATGAGCACCGCTAAAAATGACTAGTGCAACATCGCCGACATGATCAGAAGCAAAACCAACAAAAGGCGTGATACCCACTTTCTTCAAAGCAGCATCAGTTATAAATTCCTGAGCCACATCTGAACCGGTAACAATGAATCCCGCTTCCTTGGCAATAATCGCAAGGGGGGTCATACCGACACCCTTTATTCCGACAAAATGAACGCGCATCTTCTTCATATATATTCTAGTAAGCCTTAAACCCTAATTCCAATCACTCCCACAAATTCACCAAACTCCTTCCCTTCCCTCCTACACGAGTAGAGATTATCAGGTGAATCTTTAGTGCAAATTCCTGCATCTTCAATATTAGTATCAGTAATACCCAGAGATCGCAATTGGTAGTTTGCCAAAAGTGCCAGATCGAGAAAAAATTTTCCCTCCCGTTTTATAACATAATCGCTCCATTTAGGAAACTTCCCGGCAAATTTCCCCACAAGCTCTTCGCTTACTTCATAGCAGCATACCCGTATAGACGGACCCACTCCTACTACAATATCTGTGGCTTTACTTCCGTTTTTAACTAACTCATCTACAGTCTGCTTAATAATTTCCGCATATATACCTCTCCAGCCGGCATGAACTGCGCCTACGACCTGCCTAGCAGAGTCATAAAACAAAAGGGGAATACAATCCGCTGTTATAACGCTGAGAAAGAGATCTTTTTCTCCAGTCAGTATACCATCTGTATCGGCAATAACTTTACCTGCATCACCTTTACCAACTACCGCAATATTTGCACTATGCGTCTGATTCATCCTTACGACTTTCCGGGGATTTATCTGCAGAGCTTCAGCAAATTTATCTAATAACACCTTCGATCCTTCGTGACTTGGTCTCATGTCACCGAAGGCACGGGTAGAAAAACCATGGACTAAATGGGGAATTGCTAAAAACTTGTCAAAATATAAAATGTCATCTCTCTTTACCATAAAGCACTCTAAGGGGTGGCATCAGCGAAGGGCTCCAGACAGCACGCAGATCGTTGATACGCCCGCTGGCGGATCACCTAGATCGAGCACTGATGGGATAAGTTGATGACAGGCCCCCAAAACATTAACTCCTTAGCTTCTTTATCGCTTCTCTTGCTACTTCGCTCTCATTCCATGGCTCCTCGCCTTTTCCATAATTCATAGATTTCTCGTGTCCCTTTCCGGTCAACAAAACAACATCGCCTTTTTCTGCCAATCCAATTGCAAACTCAACCGCCTCTTTCCTATCAGGAATCTGAAACAAATATTTTTTACCCCTTTCCAATCCTTTATTTTCTTGGAAACTACTTGTCCCTTGAAGCCTTGGCGAAGTGGGAGATATTTTAAATTTCGCATCTGATATTCCTGATAAAATTTCAGACGAAATTTTATCAGTAGCCTCATCACGAGGATCCTCGGCTGTGAGAATAATTACATCTGCATATTCACTAGAAATCTTTCCCATTTCAGGTCTTTTATATTTGTCACGCTGTCCTGCAGAGCCGAATACGTGTATCAATCTATTCTTTGCGAGCTTCTTTGCTTCAAGAACTATATTGGCAAACGAATTAGGAGTATGCGCAAAATCATTAACCACCATAAAATCTTTATTATAGACAACATCCTGCCTTCCAGCCGGGGCTTTAAATGAGATAATTCCTGCTCTTATATTTTCATCAGAAATATGTAGCTGGCGCAGAACTGCAATAGCAGCAAGGCAGTTATACTCATTAAATCTCCCAATCAACTTTGTCTTGAATGGAAAGACATGAGGATTTACATCAGAGTCTCTTTTAAAACCATAGGTGATGATTTTTTTCTCCTTATTTTTAAAATGAT
>JAHFKE010000013.1 GCA_023245515.1 Candidatus Levyibacteriota bacterium | reverse complement strand
GGCAGCGTCGTCCTCTGATCTGTGACCATTCCATAGAGGTCATTTTCTTTCAAAAATTTCTCCATCATTGCAAGACCTTCTTTTTGGTTTGGGCCACCACGACGGACAAAAACTTTGACATTCTGTTTTTGTAAATCTTCTTTTTTCTCATCAAGCGCCTTGATAACTCCCTTAAACGTCGTACCTATATTGGTAAAGTTAGCAACCCCCCCGCCTATAAGCAATACTTTTTTTGGGGCATTGGATCGTAACAATAGATCAAGAATATTTTTTGTGTAGAGATAAACTTCCTCTGCATTTGGGTTACCGCTATATTCTCCATAATTGGCAAGCTCTTTTCCAAATCCGAGATTATATCCCTCGTCAGCCAATACAATACTTGCCCCGCCTCCTGACAAAAGCATGAAGATCGAACCATTCGGATTGAGAACATTTAACATAAACGAAGCCTGGCTTTTTTGAGACAAAAGATCTACATTCTTCTCTTCCTCAGTCTTATGCCCTGGAGTTCTGAAGTCCCTCTCTCCCCATGCACCATGAACAAAAAACTCCCCAGCGCTGTCAACTTCGGCAGCAATATCCAAAAAATAAAATTTAGAATTCTCAACAACTAAGGGATTTATTTCTAAAAATGAAAAATGAAAATTGTCAAAAGCTTCGAGCATTTTTATTAGAACCTTTTCTTCCAAACCAAGAGCGCCTGATATGCTTGAGACTTCGGATGTACTTGATGCTCTTCCAATCTCTATCTTTTTAATTGCCTCCGCGTTCTCCTCCACTTCAATTCCTCCTTTTTCTGAATATAAAACCCGTAAACCCTCCCGTACTCTTTCAATAGACGAATATTTTTCTGAAGCGTTATCATGCGAGACAAATGGTTCAATAATAAAATGTGTGTAGTCTTTTTCCTGAAGTTTTTTTATCTCGTCTTTCAACTCTTGGGGAGTTTTATTCAGAGCAACCAGCCCATTCTTCATACGCTTCTT
Organism: Candidatus Levyibacteriota bacterium; assembly: GCA_023245515.1. Taxonomy (GTDB): domain Bacteria; phylum Patescibacteriota; class Microgenomatia; order Levybacterales; family UBA12049; genus JAHFKE01. The sequence goes on along the minus strand of JAHFKE010000013.1, from coordinate 20,809 downwards.
CACGCCCTCATCAACCTTCAAGACATATTTTTTTGAACTGTCCAATTGATCCAGCTTGCTACCATCATCAACTAAAGAATCGTATGAGATCCCACTATACGAAAGATCCAAAACCTTATGTAAAATCTCTTTTGCTTTAAATTCACTAATCTTTTTCCTAGCCATGTATGTACTATTTATTTTAGCACATTGAGGTTTTTTGCGACTTTTTCAAAAGCAACAATACCGAAATCCAAATCTTTCTTCTCATGTGACGCTGAAGGTATTACGCGAATCCTCGCTTTGCCCTTGGAGACCATTGGGAAGACAATTGGTGTTGCAAAAACACCCTCTTCAAAAAGCCTGGCACTAAATTCTTTGGCAACCTCCTCGCTGGGCATCATAACAGGTGTGATGGGGGTTTGCGAACTTCCTGTATTAAAACCTAATTTTTGTAACTTGGAGCGCAAATACGTGGTATTATCCCACAATGTCTTAACCAAGGAATCTGACTCTTGAAGAATTTTAACTGCTTCTAAAGCCGCTGCGGTATCCGGAATGGTGAGCGCGATTGAAAAAAGGCGCTGTCTTGCTTTCTGATTATAAAAATCAACAAGGGTCTTTTTACCAGCAATAAATCCTCCCAGCACAGAAAATGCTTTTGACAAACTTCCTACCTCTATATCTATTTCTCCCACAAGATCAAAGTGATTAACAATGCCCCGTCCTCCCTTACCCATGACCCCCTCGCCATGAGCATCATCAACCATTGTCAGACAATCATACTGCTTGGCAAGCTTTACAATCTCCGGAAGAGGAGCAAGGTCTCCATCCATAGAGAAAACACCATCTGTTACAATAAGAGCCAACGGCGTCTCGCCATTACTTTTTGGAGTCTTACGCATTTCAGAAACCTCTTGCAGCTTTACTTCCAGATCAGCCATGTCCGCATGTTTATAGATGAATTTATTCTTACTGCCTGAAAGCCTGACAGCATCGATAATTGAGGCATGATTTAATTCATCGGAGATAACAATATCTTCTTTACCGATGAGAGTCTGAATCGCAGCGGCATTGGCTAAGTAAGCACTCGAAAAAACAACAGCGGCTTCGGTTCCTTTAAATACTGCAATTGCCTTCTCAAGCTCTATATGAAGAATCTGCGTACCGGCAAGTGTGCGATATCCCGTACCTATACCATAGCGATCAATCGCATCTTTTGCAGCTTTTTTGACTCTCCCATCTACAGCAAGACCTAAATAGTGACTCGAGCAAAAATTAAGTTTTTCGTCCCCATTGATTGTTAAATATGCACCCTGACCGGACTGGATGACATAAGGTATCTTGCCATTCTTAACAATTTCTTGCAGTTTTTTATAAAAATCTATATGCTGCGTCATACTAACGAACCTCCTTACCTTCATCTCCAGACGGCGGCACAGTAACGACAACGTCTTCAGAGGTTTGAAGAGGCTCCACCAATCTCTGCTTTTCCGCTGCCCTAGAGACCAAATCGTGCATTACTACAGGATCATCAACTACATCAGATACGTCTTTGTGAGGTATTTCTCCACGCGATCTTCCAAAAGTAAACATCCTACGCACTGTTGCTAACAAGCCCCGATTCGATTCGTCAGATCTCGTCTCCAAAGGTCTTCCCCCACCACCTAAGTGCTCATCTACTGAGGTCTTGAAGCTACCTTCTACACCTTCCGGAGCAGGTGCCTCATGATAATCTACTTTATTATTCTCCTGTTGCTCATCAAACATATTTATTTTATGGAACTAAGAGTACTTTTCCGCACTCACCGCTTTTCATAACTTCCATCGCTTTCTCAAATTCAGATAACTTAAATCTGTGTGTGATGATTTTGCGAAGATCTACTTTCTTATCTATCAATAACTTCGTTGTATCCTTCCATGTATCCCAAATCATCCGGCCAAAGACAGAGCCAATTGTGATTTCTTTATTGATCATGTACTTGCCCCAGTCAATATCGATATTCTCCTTTGGTATCCCAAAAGCGATAATTTTCCCGCCAATCCTTACAGCATCCAATGCCACCTGTATGCCAATCCTATTGCCACTCATTTCCAAAACCGCATCAAATGTACCATACTCACTCTCATCGATCTCATTTACTGCCCTATCAAAACCTAATTTCATGGCAAGATCTCGACGATACTCTCGCCTATTCACACCCACAATTTCCTTTGCACCATAGGCTTTTGCCACCATTCCTGCACATAATCCTGTAGGCCCAAGTCCCATAACAAGAACTTTCTTGCCTTTCACTTCCGCCTTTGTCACGACATTGACCGCATTTCCAAGAGGTTCTTGTACGCTCATCGCCTCCACAGGAATACTAGCATCATTTTTCCATGTCGTCTTCAGGGGAATTGTCGCATACTCCGCAAATGCCCCATTTCTTCCGATACCAAAGAGTTCCATATTCTCACAAATGTGATAATTTTTGATCGAACATTGATAGCAGTTCTGACAAAAAATGTGCGTTTCTGAAGATACAAGGTCACCAATTATGATGTCTGTTTTTTCCTTGGAGTTGATCTCAACTACTTCACCGACCATCTCATGACCTATGATCTGTGGCGGCTTAATATGCGCTGCCGCCCAAGGATTCCAATCGTAAATGGCGATATCTGTCCCGCAAATAGAAGCGTATTTTACTTTAACTAAAATCTCATCTTTTTGGGGCTTAGGAGGAGGCACGTCTTTTATGACGACACCTGATTGCGATTTTTCTTTAAGGACAGCAAGCATGGGTATATTTCTGAGAAACCAAAAGGTTATTTAATGGAAACGATTTTGTAAGCAACTTTACCGACTGGAGCTTCTACCTCAACCTCGTCACCTATAGCCTTACCAATAAGTGCCTTACCAAGAGGGGATTCATGAGAAATCTTTTTCTCCTCAGGATCAGCTTCCCATTCACCAACCAGTCTAAAAACCTCGTTCTTCCCATTAATCTTAACAGTAACTAGAGACCCTAAGTCAATAATCTGGCCATGATCTCCATCTGCAATAAGAACCGCCTGCTTAAGCAAACTCTCCACCTCGTCTATTCTTCCATCAATAAACGCCAACTCTTCTCTGACTGCTGTGTATTCCGCATTTTCAGAGAGATCCCCCATCTCGCGAGCTGAAGAAAGTCTAGCAACAGCATCAGGACGCTCCTCTTTAATAAGCCTTTCATGCTCTTTCTTTAGGTCTTCAAGTCCCTTAGGCGTAAGATATGTTTTTTTATTATTCATAGATAAAATAAAATCTCTCGACAGTAAAATGTGGAGAGAAATAACAGCTAAAATGCCGATTTATGAGGCCAGTATAAGAAATATTTATATGTTTGTCAATACACCTAAACGCTTAAGATCCCTCTGTAAGAGACCCAGAGTTTCCTTGCGGTAATCACGGGGATGAAAGGCAAGCGCCTTGTTCGAAACACTCTCATTGGTCTGATGTCTCCTTATGAGCTTCTTTTGGAATGCCCGAACAAGAAGCTCAAGGGGCGGGAGAGCCAATATGATACTTATACATTTTACCGTCTGATAGTTGTTGCTCCACTTATATAAAACTAAATGAGGCTTAGAGTGCAAAAGAAACGACTTTGTCCACTGATTAGCACTGAGAAATTTCCTATACATACCTTTTCTCTCAAAAAGAGGTTTTAGCTGCATAATTTCATGAGCAATATATATATCTTGCTTATTTTTAGGCCATCCAAGAGACGTTTCATCTACGAGAAGGTTGACGCATATCTTATCACTTGCAGAATCCTTACCCGCATACCTCTTTCTCCTCATATGTAACAACTCAAGAAGCGCTAGTATCCATAAGCGTGTTATAAAAAGTGTCTTTTTTTTGGCAATAATAAACAGATCTATGTCATCTTTTTTCTCAACATTACCAATGGCCAGCCCTCCGCTAATACCTATGAAATAAACTGTTGGAATGTACGAAAGATAATAAGCAGCCTTTTTTGCTAATAAAAGCTTTCTCTTAACCTCAAGAAGATTGGCCTTTCTCTTTGCAATGTTTTTTTCCTGACCCTTCAAACAGTAGAATCCACTTTCGTGATATATAATAGCTTGTTTGCAAAGTTTTTTTAAATCTTGCTCAAACAAGACTCTCTCTATCTTCCTATTTATTATAAGAAAATCCCACAATTCTTCTTGGGAAAGGGGGAATTTAAAAATATCAGCATAGACAAGAGTGCTGAGGATTGCCTTGTCACTTCTACTGTACGCCATACTTAGCAAATACTTGTTTAATTCCTGCATCAAGATTCTCCAGCATTGTCTCCATTCCTACATTATCAATAACAATTGAATCTATAGCTTTGCTAAGATAAACGTTAAGCGAGGTATTCAGTCCTCCATCTCCATCGCGAGTATTACTAGCAAAATACGAAGATCGCGCATTCTTCATCTGACTGACAAACGGATAAACAATCTTATCATCCTTTAATGACTCCGCTAAATCAACTCTTGCATACGGCTCCCCAAAGCCTCTTTTCTTAGCTGCTTCAGTATAGAACTTCTGCTCTGTTTCCTTCTGAGCAAGGTAGTGCATAAACTCAAAGGCTTCTTTCTTGTGTAAGCTTTTTGAGGATACCCCTTCAACCCAGTAGCTTGCTATCGTACCCTTGGCATCTTTGTTAAGCTCAGGCATAGGATTCACTTCGAGCTCAATGTTTTTATTTAATTTTTTAATATCAAAGATATCCCACGAAAAACCAATGTACATTGCTAGATTCCCCTTAGCAAAAGCTAGTTTTGATTCATCAAGAGATGAATTCCAAAGATTCTGTTCTTTTTTTGCAAAAGAAAGATAGTAGGTAAAAGCTTGAGCTTTCGAATAGTTAGAGCCTGAAAATGTCTTTAGATCAACCCCCTGCACAGAAAGAAGAAGAGAAATAATATCAGGGGCATGGGTAACATTGCTCATCGTCCCCATTGCAGCACCTGCAGTTGTCACCTTTCCATTCTCGTCTACGACAGTAAGTTTTTTTGCTGCATTAAGGAACTCTATCCAGTTTTTTGGAGGCTGAAGTCCAGCTGCCTCAAAAAGCTTCTTATTGGTGATAAGAGCCAGACAATCAGTCCCTAAGGGAATACCATAAATTGCACCATTCTCGACCAAGTCGCTTTGCATAACTGGATAATAATTTTTCTTAAATTCTTCCGTCGTAATAACATCAGATGGTAAGGGAACAAGCGAGTCTCTAAACATAGGAAGCCAAGTATTGTGATACCGAAAAACATCAGGCTTTTTCACTCCCTTATCGTTCCCCGAAAGTCTGCCCACGAGAAAATCCCTATATTGCTGAGAGTCCCTTCTACTATACTCTATGTCTATATTTGGATGCGTTTTCCTAAAATCAGCAATCAATGCCTGCATGACACCGCTATCATCTTCCCACAATCCCCACCATACTAGGGTCACATTCTTAACATTTTTATCCTTCGGAATCAATAAAAATATAAGAAAAATTACCACGACGACAACAATAGCACCGATCATTAATTTTTTAAAAAAGCCTCCCCTTGCTGGAGGAGGGGGCGGCGTGGGCTCAACAGGTACCTGCTCGGAAAACCCTACCTGCTGAAGAACAGGCTGCTCGGGCACAGCCTGAGGAGGCATAGGCGCCTGAGGTGCCACTGGGGTCGGCGCCTGAACCGGAACTTGTTCAGGCTTCTGCTGCGTGTTCGTGTTATCAAATAATACGTTATTTCCGTCCATAGTTTGCCTCTTTATAGTATAATACTTGAAGGAGAATCATGGCAATCCTGAAAGATAAAAAAAATAAGACCTTTTACAAGCTGTCACATACATGGTACCACAAGTTGCCAGCAAGATGGTTTAGCTGGCTATTCCATAAAAAATGGTTACAATCCCTAAGAATACTTACTTGGTTTTCGCTAGGCGCAATCTTGGGATTCTTTTTCTTCATAAGCTTCCTATTCATCTCTTACCGCAAATCTCACCAAAATCTGATCTATTCCGGCATTATCATAAATGGAGTTGATTTCGGAGGAAAAACCAAGGACGAAGTGAGGGAGTATTTCGTAGATAAAAATAAAAATATCCAAAGCACGAAAATAATACTTGAATCCCCAGAAAGTTCAGCTACGATTTCTGCCAAGCAGCTTAGCTTCGGGTACAATGCCGACTTACTCGCCCAACAAGCTTTTAGCGTAGGTCGATCAAGCAACACCATGTCAAATATGAGCCTCATCGTGCAGGCATATCTTGACGGTGTCCATCTGTCTCCCTCATACCGCTATCGAGAAGACAGGCTGAATGAGCTAATAAAAAATCTCAAAAAAGAAATTGAGATAAAACCAATTGACGCTATTTTTAGTTTTGAGAATGGAAAAGTTGTGACATTTCGATTTTCAAAAGAAGGAAAGACAATAGATGCTGAAGGTTTAAAAAAAGAAATCTATGCAGAGCTCTCAACTTCCCCATCAACAAATGCGCCGCAAGCAATAAAAATCACTATTCCAGTCGTACAAGTACAACCAGCCGTGAGCGACAACGAAGCCAATAAACTTGGAATAAAGGAACTTATCGCTGAGGGGAGCTCCTATTTCCACCATTCGATTGAAAACAGGATCTTCAACCTAAATATGGCAGCCTCCAGATTAAATGGCACACTTATTCCACCAGATCAGGTCTTTTCTTTTACAAAAACTCTTGGTGATGTTTCATCCTTTACAGGATACAAACAAGCATACGTTATCGAAAATGGTAATACAGTCTTGGGCGATGGTGGAGGTATCTGCCAAGTATCTACAACATTATTCCGCGCAGCACTCAATGCCGGACTCCCTATTATTGAACGCCATGCTCACGCTTACCGCGTAGGTTACTACGAGCAAGACTCTCCGCCTGGAATTGATGCTGCTATTTATTCACCCAGCATAGATCTACGATTTAAAAATGATACCGGACACCACATTCTTGTTCAAAGCTATGCTGACCTTAACCAGCAGCGTCTAGTTTTTCAACTCTATGGAACGAAAGACAACCGCGAAGTAACTGTTAATAAACCTATACTTTTATCAGAGTCGCCTGCACCCGATACCCTTTACCAGGACGACCCTACTTTGCCTAAGGGTCAACTCAAGCAAGTTGATTTCGCAGCAGGAGGAGCCAATGTTTATTTCACCAGAATAGTTAAAAAAGATGGGAAAGTCGTTCTCTCTGATAAGTTTTCTTCAAATTATAAACCATGGCAAGCCATATTCCTTCGCGGCACCAAAGAGTAAATTCGAATGTCACAATCCGAAACTTATGAATAAAATTTTAACGATTCAAGAAGCTATAAAAATTTCAAAAGACCTTCATAAAACAAAGAAGCAAATAGTGCTGACCGGGGGGTGCTTCGATCTTCTCCACATAGGCCACCTTACATTTCTTGAGAAGGCAAAAAGAAGAGGAGATATACTGCTTGTGCTTTTGGAGTCTGATGAGAATATTACGAAAGCAAAAGGATTAGATCGTCCTATTAACACGCAAAGTGACAGGGCAAAAATCCTCTCAGCTCTAGAGATAGTAGATTATATTATCAAGCTTAAGTCTTTTCAAAAAAACGAAGACTACGATGATCTAATAATAAGACTAAGGCCTGCCATAATCGCCACAACAAAAGGTGACGCTAATCGACTACATAAAGAGCGCCAGGCAAAATTAATAAAAGGTAGAGTTATTGACGTAACAATACCAATCAAAAATAAGTCAACAACAAAACTCATCTCGCTATTGAAAGATTTTTAACTATGCGTAAGGTCATTGTTATCAGTAGTATTGTTCTTGTTATTGTTGCGGCAGGCATTTTTTACAAAGACACATCTGAACAACAAAAACTTCCGCGAGCAACCATCAACCATCACGCCTTTAACCTGGAAATTGCTATAGACCCGCAAGATCGGCACAAGGGATTATCTAGTAGAGACTCGCTGCCCGCAGATCATGGGATGCTCTTTATCTTTGGTAAACCATCTGACGTAGCATTCTGGATGAAAGACATGCGATTTCCGATAGACATTATTTTCATTCATGGTGATACAATTACATCTATTGCTGAAAATGTCCCACCACCAACATCGAGAGATCAAGAAAGTTTACCCGTATACAAGCCAGAGACAGCCAGCGATAAGGTTCTAGAAATAAATGCAGGACTCTCTCAAAAATACAACATTAAGAAAGGAGACAGGGTTCAAATAAGATTATGACCATCCTAGGTATTGAAACTTCTTGTGATGAAACTTCAGCAGCAATCATCCAAGGCGACAAGGGACAGGTAGTTCTCAAATCAAATATAATTGCGTCTTCGCTTGCGCTCCATGCAACGACAGGTGGCGTCATTCCAGAGAACGCTGCGCGCGAACAAGTCAAATATATGCTCCCGACCATCAGAGAAGCGCTTGAGAAAGCTCATATCGAAATGACTGATATAGACGCCATCGGAGTGACATATGGACCAGGACTGATAGGTTCTTTACTCGTTGGCGTAGAAACAGCAAAAACTCTTTCACTGGTTCTCAATAAACCAATCGTACCGGTAAATCATATGGTGGGACACATATACGCTAACTTCATAGACAAATCCTCAGATGACATAGAATTTCCTGCAATTGCCCTTGTCATCTCAGGAGGCCATACCGATCTCTTATTATTGAAGGGTCATGGAGAGTTGGAATTAGTCGGCGGAACACGCGACGATGCAGCGGGAGAGGCATTTGATAAAATTGGACGACTCATCGGACTTCCCTATCCAGGCGGACCTGCGATTGAACAGGCTGCAAAGAAAGGTGATCCCAAACGCTTTCGGTTCCCCCGCCCACTTATAGGATCAAACGAGCTGGATTTTTCATTTTCAGGACTTAAAGCTGCAGTCTTAAGAGAAGTAAACAATATTAGAACTATGGATGAGCAGACGGTAAATGACATAGCAAGATCAACCCAAGATGCCATCATCGATGTCGTCGTAAGAAAAACAATGAAAGCCGCCGCAAAATTTGATGTTAAGTCAATTCTTCTTTCAGGCGGAGTCTCAGCTAATCAAGCTCTACACGATGAATTTAAAGCACAGAGTGAGGGCTTGGGTGTTAAATTCTTTGCTCCGGCAAAGATCCTCTGCACTGATAATGCTGCCATGATCGCAAGCGCTGCCTTCTATAATTACAAGCCGGTACCATGGCAGGACATAACAGCTAACCCAGAATTGTATTTCTAGGACGTGCTACAATAAACAATATGGACAGCCTGCCTATTATTCTTATAGTCATATTCCTCGGATTTATTGCGCTTTTCTTCTTCATAAATAAAAAGCTCTCAGAGCTTAAAAAACCTTCAACGGATCAAGCCCTTCTTGAATGGCTCAAGTCTATGCAGCATTCTCTTGAAACAACAAATAAAACAATTAACGAGTCGCTCCATGCCAACACAAACAGCGTCTATCGCACACTTCAAGAGAACTCAAAACAATTAAATGCACGACTTGATAAGGCCGCAGAGGTCATAGGGACAGTTGGGAAAGAAGTAGCTCAGATGAGTGAAATTGGCAGATCTATGCAAGAACTGCAGGACTTTTTAAAAAGTCCCAAACTCAGAGGTAATATAGGTGAACAAATCCTCAAGGACTTGATCACCCAAATCTTTCCCAAAAATAGTTTTCACTTGCAGTATCAATTCAAATCAGGAGACAAAGTCGATGCGGCGATTCAGACAGATGCCGGCATTCTTCCGATTGACTCGAAATTCCCTATGGAAAATTTTCAAAGACTGGCAAAGGCAAAAACTGAAGAGGATGTAGCCACTTTCCGCAAGGAATTCGGCCGTGATGTCAAAAAACATATTGATGCCATTGCCAAAAAATATATTCTTCCAGATGAAGGAACCATGGACTTTGCACTCATGTACGTACCAAGCGAGTCAGTATTTTACGAGCTGGTAAATATGGACGATATCACCGAATATGCCAGGACACAAAGAGTATATATCGTTTCACCCAGTACGCTTTATGCTCATTTACAGACAATCCTTCTTTCTTTTGAAGGGAAAAAGATTGAATCGCAGTCTAAAGAAGTTTTAAAACTTCTTCGCGGACTACAAATCGATTATGAAAAAACAAATGATTCATTAGATGTTCTCGGCAAGCATATCGGCAACGCCTCAAATCAATTCTCCAACGTAAATAAAAGCTTTAACGTCCTTGGACAAAAAATATCTTCAGTGAAACACTTAAATACAGAGACGAAAGAGAAGCTTAGTAGTCTATAAAGCTCTCGGTTACGATTTTTTCTTCTGGCACTCGCAAAGATTCAAGCATCTGCCTTGCCACATCAACCATCTCAGGTGGACCTACTACGTAATACTTTGATTGCTGCACATCTTTAATATACTCTTTTACTAATTCTTCAGGGCTCTTAGTGGCATAAACAACTTTGATAGTAGGACGTTCGTTCGCAATCTTTACTAGCTCCTCATGAAATACCATCTCCTCAGCTGCAGAAAAAGAGGCAAGCAGAGTAATTTTAGAATTTAATTTTTTAACGCCTGCATACGTTAACATACTGCGAAAAGGTGTGATGCCCATCCCGCCTGCCAACAACACCAACGACTCCTTTTCATCATCAAGCAAAACGAGATTTCCCATCGGCCCAAAAAACTTAACTTTGTCACCTGGTATAAGACTTGCTAGCTTCTTCTTAAATGTACTCCGGACAATCTTGGTTGTAATTACAAGATAATCCTTCTCAAGCGGTGAGGACACGACAGTAAAAAACCTACTAGTTCCCCGCTCATCAGGATTATCATGAGGAAGTATCATCCGATTATATTGCCCAGGCCTAAAATCATAATTCACATGGGATCTATCGAAATAAAACGAATATGTATTCTTCGCTACCTTTTCCTTCTTTATAAAAAGTAGAAAAAATTCCTTTGACGACGTCATTGTATTTACTTTATACTGTAAGAACTAGGTATTGTAAATATAAGAATCTACCATACCCCTTGCAATCTCGTATAAAATGATAGTATACTAATTCATGAATATGAAAACTCTCTTGATTGTAGTCGGTGTCGTAGTAGTGCTAGGTGGCGCATATTTCTTCGCTAATAATAAGCCACAGGCTGGACAAACGCCCGCTCCTACAGTCGCTCCTGTTGCTACAACTGCTCCTTCTGAAGGCGCAATGATGAAGAAGAACCAAACAGACGTCACCTTAACTCAGGATGGATTCACACCACAGACTGTCACTGTCAAGGTCGGAGACAAAGTTGTTTGGACCAACAAAAGCGGTTCAACTGCCACCGTGCATTCAAATCCCCACCCTATCCACACAGACTACAAACCATTGAACCTTGGCAAATTCGATGACGGTGGAACGCTTGAGTTCACAGCCACAGAGAAAGGCACCTATCAATACCACGACCATATGCACCCCAACAGAACAGGAACAGTCGTTGTTGAGTAGTAAACTATCTTCTATTTTTAATCTTTCATTTTCCATTTATCAGCCAAACATGTAAAATAGTCTTTATGGTCACCGGACAATTTGAGAAAGCAATAAAGAGCCTAAATGATGCACAAAGAAGCGCGGTCGATGCGATAGAGGGTGCCGTGATGGTGATTGCAGGACCTGGGACAGGAAAGACGCAAATCCTCACTCTTCGCATCGCAAATATACTCCTCAAAACAGATATCAATCCTGAAAATATCCTCGCTCTTACATTTACAGAATCAGGTGTCTATGCCATGAGGAAGAGATTGGTAGACACCATCGGCACTCCGGCATACAAAGTCGATGTCAATACCTTTCATGGATTCTGCAACGACATCATTAAGAATAACCCTGAAGACTTTCCCAGTTTTATTGCGTCAGAAAACATTGAGACACTAGAGCAAATCCAGATACTGGAAGAAATAATTGAAAACGAAAAACTTACCATTCTCAAGCCCTTTGGCGATCCCACGTATTATGTAAAACCCGCACTGAGCGCAATCAGTGACCTGAAAAAAGAAGGCATAACCGTTGAGAAATTCGCAGAGGCCATAGTAAAAGATGAGAAAGATTTTGAACAAGTTGAAGACCTCTATCATGAAAGGGGAGTCTACAAGGGCAAAATGAAAAGCTATCACGAAAAGAGACTTAAGAGTATTGGTAAAAATAAAGAGCTTTTGATCATTTATAGAGCCTACCAAAAATCTCTCTATGAAAGAAAAGCCTACGATTTTAATGACATGCTGCTTGAAGTCATAAAAGCATTTGAGAGCAACCCGCAGCTACTCCTCCGGACGCAAGAACGCTACCAATATATCCTGGTTGACGAGCACCAGGATACCAACGCTGCGCAAAATAAAATAATAGAGCTTCTCTGTAGCTTTTACACTAATCCTAATCTCTTCGTAGTGGGAGATGAGAAGCAATCAATTTATAGATTTCAGGGAGCATCCCTTGAAAATTTTCTCTACTTCAAAAAACTCTACCCCGAAGCCCTGCTTATAAACCTCAAGGACAATTATCGCTCAGCCCAAATTATCCTTGATGCATCAGGAGCACTCATCAGAAATAATCTCCTCGCCTCTCAATTTATGCCGGAGAATGCTAAGCTTACCGCCAGAAGTAAACATGAGGAAAAGAAAATAAAAATAATTGAAACAACAGATTATTATAGTGAATATTATGCAATTGCTGATTCTATAAAGAAAAAGATTGCAAACAGCGTTCTACCTTCAGAAATTGTGATCTTGGCCAAAGAAAATAGAGATATCTCCCCCTTCGTAGATGTATTTGAAAAAGAGTCAATCCCCTTCGTCGTGGAATCAAATCAGAATATCCTTCAGGACATAGAGATAAAAAAGTTAATCTTACTTTTTAATGCTATCCATAATTTTGGGTCGGAAGGAGATCTCCTTCAAGCAATGCATATTGACTGTCTGGAAATAAACCCTGTTGATATCGTCAGGATTATCAGTATGGCTCATGTCCAACAAACAACCGTCTGGGAACTCCTCAATAGCGGAGAGTACAAAACCATTGCTCATCTTAAGTCACTTAAAAAAATAGAAAGTTTTTATACAAATCTTATTCAATGGAAAATAGATAGTAAAAATGAGCGCTTCGATTATTTATTTAAAAGCGTTATCAGCAATTCAGGACTTATGAAAATGCTTGTCTCCAAAAGAAACTCTCTCCAGAATTTGGATAAGATTACCGGATTCTATGAGGACATCAAGCAACGCATAGATAAGAATCCATCTTTTAATCTGGGAGACTTCATAAATTATCTGGCTCTTCTGGAAAAGCACCAGGTCTCTATTAAAAAAAGCACAAAGACTGTCCATAAAAATGCGGTCCATCTGATGACTGCTCATAAATCAAAAGGGTTAGAATATGACGTTGTCTACATCATACAGGCATTTGATGGACACTGGGGAAACTCACGCAGAAAAGGAAATAGCTTTACACTTCCATGGGAATATCTGAAAGACAAAATCATTACCTTGACCGACGAGGAGAAAAATGAAGACGAACGAAGACTCTTCTATGTCGCTCTTACCAGAGCCCGTAAAGAAGTCATAATAAGTTATTCCACACACTCTCAGGATGGAAGAGAGCAGGTCCCATCCCAGTTCATTGAAGAGATACTTAATTCCTACAAAGAGCTGGAAAGCATTGAAGAGTTCGAAAAGAAATTTTTAGATAACAAGCAGATAATTCTTGAAAGTCTGGATAAGAGTCGTAGGGCTGATATCGCCAACGAGTATTTAGATAACAAAGATCTCTTTGCAGAAATGTTTCTGCGCAAGGGTTTTGCTGCGACACATCTGAACAACTATCTTGAGTGCCCATGGAGATATTTCTTTAGAAACCTACTCGAGATTCCTGAAGTTATGACCAAGTCTGCAATGTTCGGATCCGCTGTCCATCAGGCCCTTAGTACATATATTAAATATAGAAAAGAAGAATCCGGTCTAGAATTTCTCCTCGATGCATACAGCAAAGCCTTGTTAAGACAACCCCTGACGCCACAGGAGACACTCGAGCTTAAGGAGAAGGGCAAGAGAGTGCTTGAGGGCTACTATAGAGAAAGGATGTCTCTATGGGGACCACATCTAACGAGTGAATTAAATATAAAAGGAGTCAATTTCTCTGAGAAACTAAAGCTGACCGGAAAGATCGACATGATAGAACCGATAAAGGGATCTGACGACGTAATTGTCTATGACTTCAAAACAGGAAAACCAAAAAGTAGAGGAACCATTGAAGGAATAACAAAGTCAAGCGATGGTGATTATAAGAGACAGTTAACGTTTTATAAAGTTCTTCTTGATCATTATCAATATAAGAAGATGAGAATGACAAGCGGTGTCATTGAATTTGTCGAGCCAAATGAAAAAGGAATTTATAAACGAGAAATTTTTGACATCACATCTGAAGAAGTCAAAGCACTTGAAAAACAGCTACAGGAAGTTGCAAATGAAATTATATCTCTTGGCTTCTGGGACAAGGGGTGCAAGAAGCCCGACTGCGAATACTGCACCCTCCGCTCGTATATAGGAAAATAAAATTTATCCTAGGAAGAGAGTAAGCCAGATCCTGTTCGTGATCGTAATTTACCTCAGTGATGATATTAATGTCACCCCTGCCCCGATTTAATCGGGGTGCCTTCGCTTCGGTACTCAGGTATACACCTCTCATAGTCCACCTAGACTTGCGTCTACATGAGACCTTACGTACCAGTCGGAAGTTGCAACAGGTAGGATTGCCCGTTTCACCCTCACTCGTCTCTGCTGCTCTCAAATCATGTCAATTCATGATCTGTTCATATCGATATATGTGAGAAAATCAATATGACACCAGCGCTTCCCCCGATTTAATCGAGGTTACACGTCGGAACTTGCGTTCCATCCCCTGTATACTGTTGTCTGGACTTTCCTCTACGTTCATATAACTGAACGTAGTAACGATCCTTCTTCCTAGGACGAGTAAATTATAGCACTAAATTGCTATAGGATCAAGCTAAGTCCAAAAAAAGAAGCTTCCAGCCAAAAACAAGAAACTTCTTTTTTGAAATTAATAACTATCGTACAGCTTTCTTTAAGGTCTTTCCAGGTGTGAATCCGGGTGCTTTACGAGCTGCGAGAGTAATCTTTGCTCCTGTCTTAGGATTTCGTCCAACTCTCTGTTGTCTTGCTCTAATACTAAAAGTCCCAAATCCTGTTAAGACAACCTTCTCTCCTCTTTTCAGGGAGTCACGAATGGTATTAAGAGTCGCCTGCACACCATCGCGTGCTGCTTTATTGGTAAGATTGGCTTTTTTCGCTACAACTTCAACAAGATCTTTTTTCGTCATATATCATCACCCCCGCCCTGAAGTAAATCTAAGAATTAAAAAATGGTCCCCGTGTTTGATTAGATTAAAGATACAAGGAAAATGAATAGATGTCAATATATCAATCCAATTTTCAATTTACAATTTTTAATTTTCAACCTGCCTCGCCGGCAAGGCGGGTCAATTTCGCAATATACAATGTTTAAAACATTACTTAATTGAAGCATTCAATGAGAACTGAAAATTAATCCGTGGATTTAGAAATTAGCTTAGGAGAACGAAGATGCACCAAGGGACATCTAACACTGAGGATACTGATCAGATTCCTGTAGATTCAGGGAAAACTGCTCGGAATTCGCGGATCGCCGTAACCTTAACTTCACCCGGTACAGCCAGAGACCTGCTAACTTCCTCTTGAATTTTTCTAGCAAGAATGGTGGTTTGATTATCATCAAGCTTGCCGGGATTTATAATGACACGTAGTTCTCTACCCGCCTCAAAGGCATAAGCATCTTCGACTCCCTCGTAGTTCTTAGCAATCTTTTCCATCTCGCCAAGTCTCTGTCCATACTTTTCAAGATCTTCGTAACGAGCACCCGGGCGAGAAGCAGATATAGCATCAGCGATATGAACGATTATAGATTCTACAGATGAGAATGGCTTGTCTTCATGGTGTTCAGCAACAGCATTAACGATAGGATCGGGGAAATTATATCTCTTAAGAAGATCTGCTCCCAGCTTCACATGGCTTCCGTCTCCTTCAAGAACCTTACCTATGTCATGAAACAAGCAGCCAAGTCTTACGACATCTACGTTAGCCCCAATCTCATGAGCGATGTGTATACCGATCTTTGTCTCTTCAAGCGTATGCACTAAGAGGTTTTGTCCGTAAGATGTTCTGAATTTCATGCGACCTAAAAGAGGATACATATCTGCAGGGAGATTATAGACTTGTACTTCATTCGCCAATTTTTCTCCTTCTTCAGCCATTACCTTCTCAAGCTCTGCACGCGTCTGCTGCACAACCTCTTCAATGCGAAATGGTTGTACCCTTGTATCCTTAAGGAGTTTCTCCAGAGAGAGTCTGGCGACCTCACGACGTATCTGGTCAAACGATGAGAGGCGAATTATACCTTCCTCATCAAGGTCAACATCCACTCCTGTTGCTTGTTCAAATGCGCGTATATTGCGGCCTTCTTTCCCGATAATTCTCCCCTTGATATCCTCCTGCTCTACTCTGACTACAGAGACTGTATATTCAGGAAGGAAGTTGAGGGCACCATGCTTAAGACTATCAAGAACAATCTCTTGAGCTTTCTTATCAGAAATTCTTTTTGCTTCGTCTTCTTTTTCTCTGATAATTTTTGCCATCATGGCTGAGGCATCTTTTTCTGTTTCTTCCAAAAGGCGCTGCTTTGCCTCATCGCTTGTCAATTCGGAGACTTTTTGCAGTTTCGTAACGTATTCTTCACGCTTTTTTTCAAGCTCTGCTTTTTCACGCTCAAGCCCTTCCTGTTTTGCTTCAAGCTTTTCTTGACGCTCTAGGAGTTTCTTTTCAAGTTGAATAAGATCTTGCTGGTCTGACATAGAATATAGTGGCAAATGGAAGCTTAGCTTATACTCGCTCTACGAAGATAAAAAACTTCTGCTTCATAAGTATTACCACATTCGTATTATACCTTACTTACCTACCCCTTGGCAACTTACCGACTATAAACTATCTTTTAGATCTTCTAGGGAGCGGTCGATCGCCTTTTTTGCAATATCAAAATCAAATCCTCTCCTGCTCAAGAAGCCTCCAACCTTATTATAGATTTCCTGTTTTGGCTGACCTTGTAATCTTTCGATTCGTTTACCAATAATACTTCTAGCTCGGGCCAACTCATCCGGCAATTCTTCATCTTCCTCCTGAAGAGCTTTCTCAATTAGCTCCTTAGCAATACCCTTCTGCTGCAGCTCAAATCTGAGCAAGTGCTTACCCCTAGGATTGGTCCGAATACGGTATGAAACCCATGACTTCGCAAAGACTTCATCATTAAGAAACTTTTGTTTTGTGAGAAGCTGTACAATGTGCTCTATAATTTCGTCGGCCGCCTGCTTCTTCTTGAGATAATCACGAACCTCTTTCTCCGACCGATTACGAATAGAGAGATAATTATAAACGGGGTTTAAATACTTCTTGTACTGATCCATTGAAGCTTCTTACTCTTTTTCTTCCGCGCCGACGACCAGAGGTGCTCTTCCATTTTTATTCTGCGCCATTATTTTAGCCACAATTTCCTTCTCAAGCGCTGGATTCTCCTTCAACTTCTCCATAGTAGCTGCCTTGCCCTGCCCAAGCATCTCATCGTTGTAGCGATAGAAAGCGCCTGATTTCTGAATAACCTCCATCTCAACTGCCACATCAACAACACCGCCCTCGCGTGAAATACCATCACCCAGGACATCAAATTCTGCTATGCGGAACGGTGCAGATATTTTGTTTTTAACAATCTTTACTCTATGCCTTGAACCTATAACCCTATCTCCATCTTTCAGACTTTCAATCTTACGAATATCCATACGAACAGATGCATAGAACTTCAAAGCAAGTCCCCCTGTGGTTGTCTCAGGATTACCGAACATCACACCGATTTTCTGTCTGAGCTGGTTGGTGAAAATAACGACTGTTTTTGATTTAGAAATAACTCCTGTTAGCTTTCTCAAGGCTTGAGACATAAGTCGTGCTTGCAAACCCATCACCGAATCGCCCATCTCTCCCTCTATTTCAGCTCTTGGAACCAGAGCCGCAACAGAATCAATGACCAACACATCAATACCGCCTGAACGAACCAAGCTTTCGGTAATTTCCAGCGCTTGCTCACCAGTATCGGGCTGCGAGATGAGCAGCTCATCGAGCTTCACACCAAGGCGCTCTGCCCACTGTGGATCCAAGGCATGTTCTGCATCGATAAATGCAGCGACGCCTCCATGCTTCTGTGCTTGGGCAATTGTTGATAGACAAACTGTCGTTTTTCCTGATGCTTCAGGACCGTATATTTCAATAATACGACCTCTTGGGAGACCACCTGCACCGAGAGCTAAATCAAGAGGAAGGCAACCGGTGGAAATAACAGAGATATCAAACTTCTGTGCCGCTTCACCAAAGCGCATGATGGCACCTCTCCCATATTGCTTTTCGATTTGATCCATCGCCAAACGGATGGATTCCATCTTCTTTGAATTATCTTCCTGATGTTGAACTGCTGCTTTTTGCGTTGAGGCCTTTGCCATAGAATAGATAAAATAATAACAGCTTTTTATGCTAAAATACAAGAGGCAATTCGGGGTGTAGTTTAACGGTAGAATTCGCGGCTGGGGGTCGTGAGGCTGGAGTTCGATTCTCCGCACCCCGACACAATTGCATGACCTTTAGCGAAGTGTAGTATAATAACCTATGATCCTCATTGTTGATTTCGGATCTCAAACTGCTCATCTTATCGGAAGACGCTTTCGTCAGATTGGCATCGCTGCGGAATATGTAAATCCGGAAGACGCATCTGAAGCGATAAAAAATCTCAAGCCCACCGGCATTGTTCTCTCAGGCGGCCCGTCATCTGTTTATGCAGAAGGTGCACCAGTTATTTCAAAAGACGTATTAAATCTCGCTATTCCCATTCTAGGCATTTGTTATGGGTGGCAACTAATGGCAAAGCTTCTTGGGGGCAGTGTCGAAAATACTACTAAAGAATATGGAACTGAGGTAATTACTGTTACAAAAGGTGTAGGCGTATTGCATAATCTACCAAAGAAGAGATTTAGCGTGATCGCCTCTCACGGCGATTCTGTCACCTCATTACCAAAGGGCTTCGAAGCAACCGCAACTACCAGATCGGTGGCATATACATCTGTAGCCAACGTCGACAAGAAGCTATACGGCGTTCAATTTCACCCTGAAGCAAACCATACAGAATATGGTCTTGATATTTTGCAAAACTTCGCTGCCATCTGCAACGAGACGAGTAAGCCTTTCAAGCTTGATCCGAAAAAAATTACTAACGAAATCAAGAAAAAAGTCGGTAATAAAAAAGTTATCTGTGCTGTTTCAGGCGGCGTTGATTCCAGCGTTGCCGCATTCCTGATAGGTAAAGCGGTTGGCGAAAATCTTATCCCTGTCTATGTCGATTCAGGACTCATGCGAGCTGAAACTGACACGAGAGTCAAATACATCTTTACAAAATTAATCAAAGCAAATTTGATTATTGTCGATGCAAAGAAACGCTTCCTGGATAAACTAAAAGGTGTCACTGATCCCGAAGAAAAAAGAAAAATTATCGGCAAACTATATGTCGATATCTTCCAAAAAGAAGCTGAAAAACATCAAGACGCGGCTTTTTTAGGACAAGGGACGATTTATTCAGACGTTATTGAGTCAAAGGGCAGTAAGCATGCATCACACATCAAATCCCATCATAATGTAGGCGGGCTCCCTAAAGATATGAGGCTTGAATTGCTCGAACCAAATCGCATCTACTACAAAGACGAGGTGCGTGAATTAGGACGACTCGCCGGACTGCCTGAAGAGATCGTCATGCAGCAACCATGGCCGGGACCAGGTCATGCAGTAAATATTATGGGTGAGGTGACAGAGAAACGCCTTTCTCAAGTTATAGCTGCCGATCAAATCGTTATTGAAGAAATGCAGAAAGCTCAATTATATGAAAGGGTTTTTGAATGCTTTGCTATTATGACCGGCGCGTATAGTACGGCAGTCAAAGGTGATGAGCGTGTTTATGCAGAAGTTGTGGCAATTCGTTCATACGACTCTATCGATATCATGACTGCAGAATGGACTCGTATTCCACATGAAGTGCTTAGTAGAATGTCTTCAAGAATTGTTAATGAGGTACCGGATGTATCACGAGTTGTTTACGATATAACGACAAAGCCTCCAGCGACGATGAGATGGGAATAGGTTTTCGGAGCAAGTCTAGTGCATTAAGTCTACGGCGTTAGTAGGAGTCATGGCATTAGGCACCACTGCGCCTCCGGTACCTGTTCCAATCATGATAGTTGCCTGCACTGGATCCTTACTATTCTTGCGTACTGACTCAGCTACGCCCCTAGCTGTGACCAATGATTCAGGTAATAACGTTATTACAGCCTCTTTACCTGACGCACCCTTTGCCGTAAAGGTAATGGTGGCAACCGTGCCAACTCCCTGTACCGTTTCGTGGTTTGGAAGAATGCCAAACGCATAAGTAAATTTACCTACGGTAGCATCATTCTTATTGATTAAAACTACAGGGTTTTTGAACATAGATCCAGAAACTACCTGAACATTGCTTACAACTTTAGGATCATATGCAAGCTCAAGCTGCACTGCGGTTATGGCATTATCGGAGGTGTCGATGGAAACATCAATTTTGCCTTGCTGTCCTGAAGCAACATTAACAGAAGCAGGAGACAGAGACAGAAGAG